>DATKLQ010000063.1:0-19725 GCA_035542335.1 Ignavibacteriaceae bacterium
CTAATCCATACGCATTAGAAGCAGAGGTATGTCCGAACACTCCACTTTTGTTGGATGCACCAGTCCATCCGGTAACACCATCATCATTATTACTTCGACCAACTACGCCTTTACCATCAGTGCTGAACCCGAAGACGCCGCTTTTCCCGCTTACTCCGGTCCATCCGCTAATTCCATCATTGTTAGTGCTTCTGCCGGCCAGTCCTACTCCGCTAACACTTCGGGCATCTACTCCATCGCCGTCTCCAAGATTTGAAACCAGCAGCATCGGATTTGTACTTGTTCCTCTTGAAGTATCAGGTACATTTCTTTGAATGTAAGTACCTGTTTCACTGCCGTTTGCTATCACACTGCTTGGAAATTTGCCGCTTGCATCCAACGGTAATAATTTGTTTGGCTCCGGTGTTTGACTTGCGTATATGCCCATGAGCTTATCCGCATCCTCTGCCCGGATTGAGTATGCTACGCTTGTAAGCGGTATACGCGGCAGCAATTCGGCATCACTGCCTACCTTTATCCCCAATGAATACGGTTTATCGAAAGGAATGCTGAATGGTGCTACGGTCCCTAATATTACTTGGAATAAACCATTGCTGACGACCACACCGTTATGTACTTCACTCCATATCTCCGCATTGCTTTCATCATAAAGCTTAAAAGTGAGGTCATAATTTCCATTAGAAACCGGTTGTCCGTTATTGCCCATTAACATTCCCTGATAATTGATGATTCGAGGAATTTGGGCAATAGTATAATTGAAAAAAAGTACAAGAAATAATACAATAAAAGGTAAGAGCTCTTTTTTCATAAGATCCTCCTAAAAATTGTTGTTAATTATCAGCAGACTGCTTTGCGGGGGTATTAAAGCAGTCGTAATACACGATAAAAGAAATATTTTTCGTATCGTGATTTTAATTTTTGATGATTGTATTAAAGCAGGGTAAATTGAATAATTAACTTCCCCTTTTTGTATATATTGAAAAGTTTTCTTCCCTGCCATACTTATCCCCGATTAAACTGAAACAATTAAGTAGTTGGAGAATAGAGGTTCTTAGAGGTGAGTGTTAAACTACTAAGTGAACGTAGGTATAAAAATGGAAATATACAAGAAACTGCTTCCAATGCTTTCAGCAGCAGAGTTGCTAAAAATCTCGCTTATATAATTATTTCAATCCTATCATCAGTGCTGTTCCGAAGGATGTATTCTTTTTTTCAATTTTTGATAGACCCGCAGATTCAAACCATTCCATAATCTCCTTTTCGGTATAGGTATCTCCGCTTTCTGTCCCGACGAGCATATTAATAGAAAACAAAGCCCCGTGATAAGGTGAAGTTCGTTCTTCATTCATTACGTAATCGTTTATTATTATCATCCCGTTTTCATTTAATGCATCCGCACATTTTTTTATCAGGATTTTATTTTGATCATAACTATTAATATGAACAATTGCAGATAAAAGAATTAAATCATACTTCCCTTCAAAATCTTTTTTAAGATAATTGCCTTCGATAAAATGAAATTTATCTGCAAGTCCTGCTTCACTTACATATTTTTTTGTTAATGGAATAACATGAGGCAAGTCTAATACAACTGCAGCAATAGAAGGGTTCTTTTTTACAATCTCCATTGAAAAAGCAGCCGAACCTCCGCCCACATCAAGCATAGTCTTTATACCGGAAAGATTAACCATGCATGCGAGAATCTTTCCCTGCTGGACTCCGCGGTAGTGCATTGCGCCTATGAATGCTTCCACCCATTCCTCTTTTTCTCTTTTGTTCTGATCTCCAGAGAACGAACTGCCGTTGATTACCGAATCGGTCAAATGGCTCCAAGTATTCCAAAGATGATTGGTATGATAGAGATTTCCCATAAAATCCGGTTTCCCTTCAACTAAAAATTTGGAAGTTAGATCAGAGTTATAAAATTTTCCTTTTACCTTTTTAAGAAATCCCATCGCGGCGAGAGCATTCATAAGCCTATCCACTGCTCTGTCATCGGTATTTATTAATTTTGATACATCGGCGGAAGGCAGCATATGCTTATCAAGAACAGTAAAGATTTTTAATTCGAATGCTGTTAGTAATATCCTGCTTTCCCGGAAGGAATTCGCTAATTCGCGGATGTTTTCTGGAGAAATAATTTCTTTCATTTTTTTCCTTTTTTGATTGACGTATACAGGTTATCCGATAAAACAAAAATTAAGAGGAATTAAATCAAAAGGATAAGGGATTTTTCCTTAAAACTGAAAGCCGAATTCAACCTTTAGTCCGTTTAAATTTTTAACTTTGGTGCATCTTAATTTGATAATTAAATTTTTTTATAACAAATTCCATGGAATAAATATTCTCTAATCGTGAAGGTACCATTTTGAGGTTATCATTGAGTGCTGTGCATTGATTATGGACCTAAATCTCAATATTATATGGTTAGATTATAAAAAGGTTTTTCAAGAAAAATACTTTTATCAAGTTAGCTCGCTCTACGATTTTTCGCTTCCTGAATGTACATAAGGAAAAGTACTGACTCTTTCATATAGGATCAATTTAAGTAATTTACTGTACCGTGGTTAACTTATCAATAGTGTAAAAGAATTTCCGGCAGTAAAGCCAAACGACGCTCCGGATTTTTAAACTCTTTAACTTGGTAAGTTCATGAGACCTATAATATCATCAGACGTTTCCCTCTTTAAAAGCTATTGGTTTATTCCGCTAATTGCTATAACACTGCCGCATCAAAAGCAATTAAAAATTTTGCAGTCGAATTTCATCATTTCAAATCATAAAGGAAAGGAGTGCATAAAATGAAAATGCTACAATCTTACTATTGGATTAAACTAATATATTTCATCTTCTTTTTTCTTGCATTAGGCGTTTCATCAAATGCCCAGTTTACCGACAGTCTGGCGTTGTTCGTTGTTGCCGATGCCGCTAATCCAAATGCCGCGGAGAATAAAATATTTGAAAGACTTACGGACATGGGTTTTAACGTAGAGATGATAGGTCAAAGTGATGTAAGTGATGCCTCTACAGAGGATATGTCACTTATTCTGATATCGGCTACTGTTAGTTCGGGGACTATCACTACTAATATGCCGGGGCTGATTAATTTGGAAATACCTGTAATAAATTGGGAACCATTTTGTTATGATCTGCTCGGTTTTCAGGAAGCTGATGGAGGAGAATTTGCGCTTTCTGATACAACTGCAATAGAAATTGTAAATAATACTCATCCTTTAGCGGGAGGTTTACCTGCCGGGATCGTACTTGTTACAGATGTTCAAAAATCTGTAAGTTATGGAACCCCGAAGGGAGATGCAATTGTTATTGCAGTTAATAGCGCAATTGATACCCAGGTAGTCCTATTCGGCTATGAAAAGGGTGCTGCAATGTTTTCCGGAAATGCGCCTGCCCGGAGAGTGGGAACTTTTCTGCTTAATGATGTCGCCGATTCCATGACTGAAGACGGATGGAAACTTTTTGATGCATCAGTACTATGGGCAATGGGACAAGGAGCTACAGGTGTTGAAAATTCTGATGATCTTCCGATGCAATACATTCTTTATAATAATTATCCGAATCCGTTCAATCCAATGACTACGATTGCATATTCAATACCTGAACAAGTTGCAGTGCGCTTAAGTATTTTCAATACATTGGGAGAAAAGGTTGAAACCCTGGTTGATGAAATAAAACCGGCTGGGAATTACAAAGTAAATTTTTATGCATCCGGTATGTCCAGCGGCATTTATTATTACCAGTTAATTGCCGGCAGCAGGGTATTTATGAAAAAATTAATTCTATTAAAATAAACCCGGCATTTAATCGGCTTTTATTTTCCCGATACCTCATCAATCGGTAGTATTTTCTATTTTGATGATCTATTAACGAAAAAATAATTTCTGTTGGCTAAAATTTGTTTTTTTCGTATTGAACTCCCATGGAGTTTCTTCATTGCTACCGTTTATCAGTTTACAAATATTTTACTCCTACAGGAGTTAAAAAACAAATAAGAAGGATTTACGATTGCAGATTTGAGATGATTTTCTTAAACCGAAATTCGAAATTCGCCTGGGAACAGTTATCTTACCACATTCGGATAAAGTTTTGCCGCTATTGCAGTCAAAATAATTATAGATAAAAAAAGCGAAAAAAAATCAAAACCGATGCCGTAAACAGATTGTCCGCCTTTAATCATAAAAGTCCGGAGTGCATCCACCTCATAAGTCAGGGGGTTAATATGTGCGAATGCCTTGAGCCAGCCGGGCATAATTGAAACCGGGTAAATCGCATTACTAGCAAAGAACAAAGGCATCGTAAGGACCTGCCCGATTCCCATAAATCTTTCTCTTGTTTTAACGATGCAAGCTATAATCAGTGAAAATGTTGAAAAGAGAGATGCGCTTATTACAACAATGGACAATATTCCGAGCAGGTTTAACGGCTGCCATGAAAGATCGACATGCAATAAAAGAGAGAGCAAATAAATAATAACAGCTTGGGAGACGGCTCTTACACCTGCAGACAAAGCTTTACCCAGAACGAGAGCCGTCCGCGGAGTAGGGGAAACCAGGAACTTATGAACAATGCCGAGATCCCTTTCCCAAATAATCGATATACCGTAGAAGATTGCCACAAAGAGGACACTTTGCGCAAGAATCCCCGGCGCCATAAAATCCAGGTAGCTCAGGCTGCCGGTAGGTATAGCCCGCACGCGGGTAAATACTTCACCGAATACAAGCATCCATAATGCAGGCTGGGCAGCGCGGGTGAACAATTCGGTTGGATCGTGCTTGAGCTTTCTAACTTCCAGCTCTGCAATCACAAATACTTTATTTATCAGGCTGATAACCTGCCTAAACGGATTAACCGGACCGATCAGCAAAAAATTATCCAAGTCTTTTTGCCGTACGCCTTGTTCTTGATACATCCCTGAAATTTCCTCCTAATTCTTCAGATTCGGCTGATTTGCCGACATAAAAATCATATACTTCATTTAAGCTCGCATTTGTATTGCCAATTGATTCTTTCAGACCGGCAGGCGAACCAAAGGCTGCAATGCCTCCTTTATTTAAAATCGTAAGATGATTGCACATCCTGTCGGCTTCTTCCATATAGTGAGTAGTCATCAGTATTGTAGTGCCGCGGCCGGAGAGGATCTTTACGTATTCCCAAACGCTTTCTCTTGCAATAGGATCGAGGCCAACTGTGGGTTCATCCAAGAAAATAACCAGCGGATTATGAAGCACTGCCTGGGCAATTTCAAGTCTCCTAATCATTCCTCCGGAATACTGTTTTACAAGCTTATCGGCAGATTCCGACAGATCCATAAATTGAATGGAATCCCTTATACGTTTTTCTCTTTCACCGGGAGGAAGATCATAAAGTTTCGCGAAAATTAACAGGTTTTCGTAGCCGGTTAGATTGCCGTCTGCCGAAACAAGCTGCGGAACGTAACCGATTATTCTTCTGACTTTGGCAGGGCTTTTAGCGACATTATATCCTGCAATGAAAGCTTCGCCTGATGTAGGAGGAAGAAGAGTAGTTAACATTTTTATTGTAGTAGTCTTGCCTGCACCATTCGGACCGACGATACCGTAAATCTCACCTTTTTCAATCGTAAAGGAGATAGAATTTACTGCGGTGAAATCACCGAATCTCTTTGTTAAGTTTTTAACTTCTAATATCTTTTCCATTGAAAAACCCTGAACCAAAATAATTCTGAAGTAATCTTTAATCGTTAATCGGAGGATCACGATTAACGGTGAGCTTTTAACGATTAACCTTTCCCATTTTGCCGCATAATTTAAGATATAAAGGTTAATATCTTCCAATACTATTTAGTAATGCATAATAAGCATTTAAGTAATTAAACTCATTACTAATCTTATTATACTGTGCCTGGAGATAATTATTATATGCCTGCTGTAAATCGAGATAAGTTGCACCGCCTAAAGCGTAAGTTTCTTTTTTAATCTGCCAGCTTTCTTTCGATGCAGTCAAAGCAATTCCCGAGGCTTCAACCTGCTGCTTTGAAGTCTGTAAATCTAAATAAGCAGTTTTAACCTGGCCTTTAATACTTAATTCGAGGAATCTGAGATCTTCATTAATATTTTCAAACTGCGCTTGCGCCGATTGAATTGAGTTTTCGGTATTCCAGTTTGAAAAAATCGGTATATTTAACGACAAGCCGAAACTATATGTCTTCCTGTTCAGCAGGTCCGAAAATTCACCTGCTTCAGAGGAAAACCCATAATTTGCCGAAAGGCGGGGGAAAAATCCGCTTCGTGCAATGATCAGCTGATCCTGCACACTTTGCTGCTGATACTTTATACTGAGATAATCCTGTCTGCTGCTAAAGGCAATATTATAAAGATTTTCAGGATCGCTTTTTAATAAGGATGAATCTTTTACGACTGCAGCCAGAGAATCGAACAGGTAATTTCCAGATAAATCCATAGAAAGGTAAGTCAGCAAATTTATTTTAGCTTTTTCAAAATTGTTTTTTGCCTGTAAGTAAGCTACCCGTGAATTCGCAGTCTGAGCTTCCTGGGAATAAACATCGCTGACCGGAACAATCTGAAGATCGAACTTGTGCTTAATTTCATCGAGCAAACCTTCATTATATTTTAAATCTTCCTGCTGAAAGCCGAGAAGCTTTTGGAAGCTTAATATCTGGTTATAATAGTTCACCGTCCGCAGCACTGCATCCTGCTTTAATTTTTCCAAGGTAAGTTCGGCAGCTTTAAGGTCGGAACTGCTTTTATTTATCTGTGCAATACTTGAAAGACCATCGAAAAGAGTAACGCTTCCTCCCGCGGAAACCGACCAGCTTCTTGAATCGATTTGCGTCTGACCGACTGATAATTGTCTTCCAAGCGAATCAAGCTGAGTTTGCCCGCCGGAATTTGTAAATCTTTGCCACCCGAACCCGGCGCCGATGCTTAAATTCGGAAGCAGGTTTCCATAAGCATTCTTAACATCAGATTGATATACTGCAATTGAATTTGAACTTTTAACAATGTTTGTATTACGGCTGAGAGCTGCTTGAATCGCTTTTTCAAGAGTAAAAACCTCTTGAGGATGCGATATACCGGTAAAACAGAAAAACGCAATTATTATTACGATTTTAAAGGATTTTTTCATTTAGCACTGCTATAGTTTAATTATTTATTCATATCTGAGTGCATCGATGGGGTTTAGGCCTGCAGCCTTCCTGGCAGGATAAAATCCAAAGAAGATCCCTATTACCCCTGAAAAACTTACTGCAATAAAAATTATTTCAGGGTTTATTAGGGCAACCATTTCCGTATAATGATTTAAAATAAATACGGCTGCGAACGAAATAAATATTCCTATTATCCCTCCGGCAAGAGAAAGAACAATTGCTTCAATTAAAAATTGGAATAATACATCCACCGTACGTGCTCCCACCGATAAACGGATTCCAATTTCACGAGTTCTTTCAGTTACAGAAACCAGCATAATGTTCATTATTCCGATACCGCCGACAATTAAAGATACACCCGCAACCGAAGCCAGGAGAATGGTTAAAATTTTTGATGTCTGGGTAGCCGCTTCAGTTATTTCAGCCTGATTTCTAACCGTAAAATCATCGTCTTCACCGGGATATATGTGATGAGCCTCTCTCATTACCGAAGTAAGTTCCTGCTGAGCCGCATCAATTTCGTCGGTTGAATTTGCGCTGGCCATCATGTAGGAGATGTATATACCTCCCACCAATCTGTCCAGCACAGTAGTTGCAGGTGCGACAATAATATCGTCCTGGTCTGCACCCATTGCGCTCTGCCCTTTTGATGCAAGCACGCCGATTACTTTAAACGGCACATTACGGATTCTAATTTGCTGACCGATTGGATCCAGATTGGGAAAAAGCTGGTTCACTATTGTCTGACCTAAAACGGCAACTTTGGCTCTGGAAATTATATCTTTATCAGTAAAAAATTCACCCAATGCCAGCGGCCAGTCCCTTATTTCCAAATAATTAGTGGCGACTCCCTGGATTTGAGTATTCCAGTTTCCGGTTCCTCCAATTACTTGTCCGCCGGATCTGACAATCGGTGTAACAGCCTTAATCAATGTAGTTTCGTCCTGGATTTTCTTCACGTCCTCCATTGTAAATCTGTTTACGCTTCCTGCTCCCATCCTTACACCTCCTGTGGTGCCTGAACCCGGAAAGATCACTATTAAATTAGAACCGAGAGCGGAGATCTGCTGTTCGACCTGGACCTGCGCGCCGTCGCCGATTGCAACCATTACAACCACCGCGGCCACACCGATAATAATTCCGAGCGCGGTCAGCATGCTTCTCATCCTCGATTTTAACAAACTTTTAAGCGCAATTTTTAAAAGATTTTTTAAATGCATCGGTATTCTCTAAATATCATTAAATGTTTCAGCAATTTTAACTAATTCCTCGGACCCGATTAAACGATTTTCTATTATCGAATCCCGGATAATTCTGCCGTCTTTTAACTCGACAATCCGCTTAGCGAATTTCGCAAATTCCCGTTCGTGCGTAACCAAAACAATCGTGATGCCTTCATCATTCAATTTCTGGAATAAAGTAAATACCTCAACGGATATTTTGCTGTCCAGGTTGCCCGTCGGTTCATCGGCGAGAATCAATGAAGGTTCATTTACTAAAGCCCTTGCAATCGCAACCCTCTGCTGCTGTCCGCCGGAGAGCTGATTTGGTTCATGATGCATTCTTTCTCCTAATCCCACTCTCTCCAGAACCTCAATTGCTTTCCTTGCCGGATCTTTTATCCGCCGGTACCGATCATACAGTAATGGCAGTTCGACATTTTCCAGCGCAGTAGTTCGCGCAAGCAGATTAAATCCCTGAAAAACAAATCCTATTTTCTGGTTCCTAATCTTGGAATATTCATTTTTGGAAAGACTGCTTGTATTAATCCCGTCGAGATAATATTCTCCCGAAGTAGGTTTATCGAGGCAGCCGATCAAATTCATTAAAGTAGATTTGCCGGAACCCGAGGAGCCCATTATTGCCACAAATTCACCTTCATCGATTGACAAATTAATAGAATTCAGTGCCCGAACTTCAACTTCACCTACTTTATAAATTTTGGAAAGGGCGTTTATTTTTATAATATTTTTTGCTAAAGGTAATCCCATTAAAATCCTCTTCTAATACCGCGGGACATATTTTGGCCCGGGTTTAAAATGTTCCGATTTGGAACCGTTTTATTCTCATCACCTGTCTCCGATCCAACGATAACCTTCATACTATCTTTAAGCACTCTGCTTCTGACTATTTCAGTATTTTTCCCATCGCTGATCCCCAGCTCGGCATAACCCATCGACAGATTTCCATTTTCATCAGTATACCAGAATGTGCCTCTAGATTTCCTGCCGGAATTTCCCGAATTATTAACCCTGTTTTGTATCGTATTATTTTTATTAAAAGCCTGAAATTTATTCTTTAGGCTGTCCGGCAATTTTCCCTGATCCTTTTTAATTTTTGCAAGGTAAGTTTCTTTCGCAGTCTCAGAAGGCTGGAATCTTAATGCGGCATTCGGGATCATCAAAACATCCGGCTTATGTTCAACATAAAAATCGACCGTAGCCGTCATACCCGGCAGAAGCATATGCTCGCTATTTTTAGCGTTAATTACTACAATATAATTTACGACATTGGAAATTACAGTTGAACCCAATCTTATCTGGAAAACAGACCCTGTAAATTTCTTATCCGGATAAGCCTGAACTGTAAATTGAACGTCCTGCCCCTTCTTAATTTGACCGATATCGCTTTCATCCACATCTGCCAGTATCTGCATCTGCGATAAATCTTCGGCAATGGTAAATAAAGTCGGAGCGGCGAGACTTGCTGCAACCGTCTGCCCTTCCTGGACATTCCGGTTGATAATAGTTCCATTAATCGGTGAATGGATAAAAGCGTAGCCTAAGTTGGTTTTTGCCTGCGCAAGTGTGGATTTTGCGGAATTCAGATTTGCAAGTGCAGTTTCATAATTGGATTTTGAAGTTATAAAATCAAGCTCAGATATGAATTTTTTATCATATAGGGATTTATCTCTTTCATAGGTAGCTTTTGTTACATCATACTGAGCCTGAGTTTTCTGTAAACCGGTGGCCGCATTGCTGACCTGGAGGGCCAGATTTGTTGTATCCAGTATAGCAAGCAATTCTCCTTTTTTAACGCTGTAGTTGTAATCGACCAGTATTTTATCTATTCTTCCTGAAACCTGGGTACCGACATCTACCGTAGTAACAGCTTGAATAGCGCCGGTGCTGGTTATAGTAATAGATAAATCGCCTCTTTTTACATCAGCAAAAATAAACTTGCCGGAATCATCGCCGCTGCCGTTAAAGAATATGAAATATATTGATACTATCGCTGCAATAAGGATTACAGCGATTAAAATTGTTTTCTTGCTCATTAAAGGCCCTCCTAAAAGAAAAGCCGCTTGAATTTTTAATTTTCTTTCAATCCATTAAATAATAATTATATAATTAAGACAAAAAAAGCTTCATGTTAGTTTAATCGCTGATTTCCCGTATGATTAAAAAGACATTGGAAGAAATAATCAATTTTACAATTTGTTAAAATTTTAAACATCGTACGGATTTAATCCGAATCATTTGCTTGAGGGAAAATTTATCCCGTTAAAACTGTTTTTTCGATTATCCAAACGGACGAGATATTAATATTATATTCATTTAAATCCTGCTTCCCATTATCAATATTTTTTTAATAAGAACCTATTGTAAGCTTGACATATTATTTAAATTTTTGTATTCTGTAACAAATATTACACATCTCTTTTATTATGTAATTTATTTTACATGAAAAATCCTGACCGCCTAATCGAAATATTCATTAGCCTCGTAAAAATTGAAGCCCTGTCGGGCAATGAAAAGCCTGTCGCTGATTTTATTCGCTCTTTTCTGGCGGAAAATAGTCTTACAGTAATGGCTGATAATTCTTACTTAAAATCAAAAAGCAATACGGGCAATTTAATCTGCATAGTTGAAGGAGGCGGAGATTCAGTTTTTCTTTCTCATATGGACACTGCCCGTTCCACAAAAGATGTCAGGCCTGTTTTAACGGGAGATAGAATTATTTCTTCCGGTGATACTGTCCTTGGGGTCGATAACCGATCGGGCATTGCGGTGCTTCTATTTACAATGGAAAAGATAATTAAGGAAAAAATAAACACAAAAGGATTTACATTAGCGTTCACAACTTGCGAAGAAACTACCCTCCTTGGTTCGAGAAACCTTGAGTTAAACAGGAAGATTAAGAAAGGTTTTGTATTTGATTCCTCCTTGAGGCCCGGAAACTTTATTAATTCCGCATGCGGAGCACTAGGCTTTAAAGTAATTATAAAAGGAAAAGCCTCTCATTCGGCAATTGCACCTGAAAAAGGAATTAATTCCATAGAAGCTGCATCTAAAGCAGTTGCAAAAATTCAGCAAGGCAGAATAGATCGTGAGACGACTTTGAATATCGGCAGAATAGCCGGGGGTTCTGCAGTAAATGTTATTCCAGAGGAAACGGTTGTTGAAGGTGAAATCAGGTCTTTCAAAATAGAGAAGATTACAAAACTCCTGGAGAAAGTAAAAAATATTTTTGAGCATGAATCGGCAGCTTTATCGGCTAAAGTAGAATTTCAATACGAATGGGATTTTAAGCCGTATGTTGTTTCATCAGATTTACAGGTTTACAAGGAAATCGTTGAAGCACTCAAAAAAACCGGCCTCTCTCCGCAGCCAAACTCATCGCTGGCAGGAAGCGATGCGAATTCTTTGAATGAAATCGGGATACCTTCGGTTAATATCGGTATCGGGGCGCAAAATCCGCATTCAAACGATGAATTCATATACATTGAAGATCTAATCAAGGCAGCAGATATTGCTTTTGAACTCATTAAAAAGGAATAAGCTGAATGAAAAAAATCATTTATTGGATCATTATCCTGATTCTGGCAGATCAGCAGTGTTTCAGCCAGCCAAAAGGAAAGCTTGTTATTATTGGGGGGGTTCAGACCGGCGAGATTATTAAAAGATTTACAGAACTTGCAGGCGGCAGTAATGCAAAAATAATTATTATTCCGAATGCCGGTTCCGAACCGAAAGAAAACAGCGAAATACAGAAACAGGAATTCTCAGACTTTGGGGCTTCCTCAGATTACCTGCTGTTCTCTAGAGAAACAGCTGATAATGAAGAAAATTTAAAGAAAATAGATCAGGCAAACGCAGTATTTTTTTTGGGAGGCGATCAAAGCGATCTTGCCAGGGATATGCTCGGCACGAAGCTACTAGAAAAAGTTTTCAGGATTTATGAAAACGGCGGAGTAGTCGGGGGTACCAGTGCCGGTGCTGCAGTAATGAGCAAAGTAATGATTACCGGCAATGAGCTCATTAATAAAGATTCAGTAAGAAATTTTATTTCAATCCAAAAAGGGAATGTAGAAACTAAACAGGGCTTCGGGTTCCTGAAAAATGTAATAATTGATCAGCACTTTCTTAAACGCAAAAGGCATAACCGCCTTATTTCTCTAATGATCGAGCATCCGGATCTTTTAGGAGTGGCAATTGACGAATCGACCTCAATCATCGTTTACCCGGATGAGACATTTGAGGTGCTGGGAAGCAACCAGGTTATTGTATATGACCCGACAGTGTATAAGCAGAAAAGTGAAGATAAAAACGGTAATCTGGGGATTGATGAAATGAGAATGCATGTTTTGATTTCCGGACAGAAATTTGATTTAAAAAAGAAAGAATTAATTAAATGAAATTATTCAGCATTAAAACTCCGAATACTTTTCTAATTATTTTTTCTCTTTTAATCATAATTACGGCCCTAACCTGGATTATTCCTGCAGGAGAATATTCCAGAGAAGAAGTTGATGGCAGGCGTGTTGTGGTGAACGGCTCGTTTAAGTTTACGGAAAGAAGTCCGCAGAGCTTCGATGCTATTCTCCTTGCGCCGGTCCGCGGTTTTGTAAATGCCGCAGAAATTATCGGATTGGTTTTTTTAGTAGGCGGTGCATTCGGAGTCTTTCAAAAAACAAAAGCCGTCGACTCATTGATTATATGGGTAGCAAAGCTGCATAAGAACTCCAGGTTTGTCAGGCTTTCAATTATTCCTCTTACAATGATAATTTTTTCATTGGCCGGTTCAATATTCGGAATGAGCGAAGAGGTTATTCCCTTTATATTAATATTCGTCCCCCTTTCTTTAATGCTCGGATATGATACGATAGTCGGATTGGCAATGCCTTTCATCGGTTCAAGCGTGGGTTTCACATGCGCTTTTTTCAATCCTTTCACAGTAGGTATTGCTCAAGGCATTGCACAAATACCTCTTTTTTCAGGGATTGAATACAGGATTGTAGTTTGGGCTATAACAACTGCTGCTGCAATTATCTTTGTTTCATTTTATGCAGGAAAGGTTAAAAAAAATCCTGCACTAAGTATTACTTTTAAATCAGATGAAGAAAAAAGAAAGTCATTGGATTTTAACAAGATCGATGAGCATGCAGGGTTGTCCCCCCGGCATAAATTGGTTTTGATCATTTTTTTGTCCGGAATCGGCGTACTAATTATTGGAGTATTAAAATATGGATGGTTTATCCCGGAACTGGCTGCAGTTTTTTTAGCAACAGGGATTGCAGTCGGAATAACCGGCAAACTATCTGTGAATGAAATTACCGGCTCTTTCATCGACGGTGCAAAAGAGCTGACTGCTACTGCACTTATTATTGCATTTGCGAGGGGGATATTAATTATTTCACAAGACGGGAAAATTATAGATACAATATTATATTCTTTGTCTATGCCCTTAAGCCGGCTTCATCCTGTTATTTCGGCTCAGGCAATGTTTTTAGTGCAGTCGTTTATAAATTTCTTTGTTGCTTCGGGCAGCGGGCAGGCGGTTTTGACGATGCCTGTTATGGCTCCTCTTGCAGATTTAATAGGTGTGTCAAGGCAGACTGCAGTGCTGGCATTTCAGTTCGGAGACGGTTTTACAAATATGATAATACCGACTTCGGCTGTCACAATGAGCGTGCTTGCACTTGCTCAAATACCCTGGGAAAAATGGGTTAAATGGGTGTTCCCTCTTCAACTTATTTTTCTTTTGATCGGGCTTCTTCTTCTTATTCCGCCCTTTTTTATGAATTGGCAATAATTCATAATTATTTAAACTACTAATTATAAGGAGGTTCAGAATGAAGAATACTTTACTTTTTACAGCTTTACTTTTTATCTGTCTGGCTTTCTCCAATCAACCGTCTTACAGCCAGGATGTCGATCTATATTTAAATAATCTTAATGTATATGTAAGTGATTACGGCAGGGTTGCCCTTTATTCTTTGCCTGATACCATCAGACAGGTATGGAGGACTTCGCTGCTTGTGGGTACAGGGATTGATGATGTTTTTGATCTTATACAAGATGCCGAAATTGAAGATTCAACTAGATTGCTAGGTGTTCCATCTTACGGTGATTTTGAAATTTACGGCAGTTACGATAACGACTATTCTTCCGAGCCTCCGAATGTGCTTGAGAAAGAGAATGTTTACTGCTGGCAGGATATGACCTCTATAATAATTAAATATACCATTATAAACCGGGAAAGCAATCCGATAAATGCGATTGTCGGTTTGGAATTCATACCGATTATCGATAATAACGGTGTCGGTGGAGATAGTGTTCTGTATTCTTCGCAAAGCAAAGTAACCACAGTAAAGAATATAAGATCGGTCGGGTTAAAATCGTTATCTGCAGACTTTAAATCTTTAAATACTTTCTACTATTTTGAAGATTATGGAAAAGATACGCTATTTTATACAAGCTTAAATTATAATTCTTTTGATTCTTTATTTATCACTGATCCTGCCGATACCAACGTTGATGCTCCTGTAATAATTCCTGCCTACAACTCACAAACTATTGCCGCAGGTGATTCTGTAATTTATTACGTTGCGCTTGCGTACGGTGCCACCGCAGAAGCAATGCTTGCAAGCATGCAGCAGGCCCAGGAAAAATATGATTTGATGACGACCTCGGTTGAACATGGTTTCGGCGCTAATCCGTTTAAGTTCGCACTCAGCCAGAATTATCCTAATCCTTTTAATCCCGGCACAAAAATATCATTTAACCTGCCTCAAAAAGATTATGTTAGTCTTAACGTATTCTCGGTGCTCGGCGAAAGGATCGGGGAATTGGTTAACTCCGAAATGGCAGCGGGCCAGCATACATTGGAATTTAATGCTGATAACCTTTCGGGTGGTGTATATTTCTATACGTTAACCGCGGGAAATTATTCGGAAACTAAAAAGATGATTTTATTGAAGTAATCAGGATTATTAGCGGGCCTGCCGCTGCAGGCCCCTAAAACTAAAAGATTTCTTATGCGTTATAAAGAAGTTAAGGAAAAAATAACGGGCAGCTATGAGTCGCTGCCAAAGAACCATCAGAAGATTGCTCATTATATAATAGAGAATTTTGATGCAATTCCTTTTTTAAATGTTCATGAAATATCGCACGCTACTTCATCGAGTGTTGCTTCAATTGTAAGATTTGCCCAGCGTACAGGTTTTTCCGGCTACAGCGAACTACGGGATGCAATTACCAAATCTTTAAAAACACAGCTTACTAATAAGGAAATCTTTCCTTTATTCGAGAAGGACAAAATTGAAGAGGATCTTCTTACATCCGTAGCCAATCTTGATATTAAAAATATAAACGATACACTTAATTTGATTGACCGAGAATCCTTTAATAACACGGTAGACTTAATTCTTATATCAAAAAAAGTTTATACTGCCGGCCTGGGAATATCCTACCTGCTTGCAGAAATTTTAGCTTATCAGCTTAACCAGGTTGCTGTAAACGCATCCACATTCAAGCACAGCCACACGTTATTTCATGAGCAGATTTTATTCCTCGGCAAAAATGATCTCATTATTGCATTTTCATTTCCTCCTTATTCCAAAGAAACGGTGGAAGCAGCCAAATTTGCATGCGACAAAGGGATAAAAGTTATTTCAATTACAAATAAACCGGCTTCTCCGATTACATTTTATTCCGCGGCTAACCTCATCGTTAAAAGCGAGAACATGCTTTTTACAAATTCATTTGCCGCTATTTCGGTTTTAATTAATGCCGTTGCAACACAATGCGCTTTAAAGAACAAGGCTAAAGCAAAAAAATTCTTGAAGGAAACCTATGATATAGCCGAAAGCCAGGATCAGATCATTTTATAATTAATTTCTCATCGGGAAATTCAAGAGGCAAAAATGTTAAAGTCTTTCCTAATAATCCTGTTGATCAATATTTCAATGTTTGCAGGCGTTACAGGAAAACTTTCCGGCACAATAAGGGATTCTCAAAACGGTGAACCATTAGTAGGCGCAAATATTTTAATTGAGGGTACAGGCGTTGGTGCAGCTTCGGATATAAACGGCAACTATGTAATATTAAATATCCCTCCCGGAGTATATAAAGTCAAAATTACGTATCTGGGTTATGAGAGTATAATTTTTGAAGACGTAAAAATAATAGTTGATCAAACAACCCGACTAAACACCGACCTAAAACCGAAATCTATCTCCGTAGATGAAATAGTTATAACGGCAAAAACGCCTCTAATACAGAAAGACATTACAAGCAGCATCTCTGTTATGACGCGTGATGAGCTGGAATCTCTCCCTGTTCAGTCATTTACCGAAGTTTTATCTCTTCAGGCCGGAGTAATAGGAAGCGGATCCAATCTGCATATAAGAGGCGGAAGATCGAATGAGGTTGCTTACCTGATTGACGGTATGTATGTGCAGGATCCTCTTCTCGGCGGACTTGCCACAGACCTCAGCAAAGATGCTATTCAGGAAATGAGCCTGCTAAGCGGTACTTTCAATGCCGAATACGGAGATGCCTTAAGCGGAGTTGTAAATATAGTTACACGGGATGGCTCGGATAAGCTGAGCGGGAGGTTTGAAGGGAGAACAAGCCAATTCGGGATTGAAAGATATAACCGGCTTGGCGAGCTGCGGTTTAACGGCAGCCTCGGAGGACCTCTATTATTTATTAATGATTCACATTTTTTTCTATCTGCCGAACATGAAAACCGGAAAAGCTATCTTCCTTTCGGCTATGATACTTCCCAGACAATATTTACCAAACTAACCACATCCGCTGTCCCCTCGTTAAAAATCTCTATTACAAACAGAGGCAGCCGCGGCCGAAGGCAGAATTACAGCCATGCATATAAGTATATTCCCGATCAGTATCTCAAAAGAAGAACAGACAGCTGGCAGAGTATTCTTGCGTTATCACATACTGTTGCAAATAATTTCTTTTATGATTTGAGAATTTCATACTTCAATCAGGGATTTTATTCCGGGCTGAATAAAGATACCTCGCAATATATTTCTACAGGCGATTATACATATTTCCCCGACATTGGTACAGGGTTTGAATTTTACCAGAGGGCGGATCCGGTAGAGCTCATTGACAGCAGGACCGTGACAACTGATCTTAAAGCCGATGCTGTTTGGCAGATTGATCAGGTTAATGAGGTGAAATTCGGAGGAACATTTAAGCAGCATAAATTAAAATATTTTAATGTATATGATCCCAAAAGAAATTTCCCCTACATAAACAATTATTCGACGAATCCCTTTGAGCTAGCGGGCTATTTGCAGGATAAAATTGAATTCCCCTACTTAATAATAAACATCGGCTTGCGTTATGATTATCTCAATGCAAATGTAGAATTCAGGGCCGATCCGCTGCGGCCGGGCTCGGTTGTCTCGGTAAAGCCCCGGACACAGTTTTCACCGAGAATAGGAATAGCGCATCCGATTTCCGAGCGGACAAAACTCCACTTCGCATACGGGCATTTTTTTCAGAATCCCGAATTTCAATTCCTTTTTGAAAATAAGCAGTATGATGTAAATGTACGCGAACCTTTATTCGGTCAAGCCAGTCTTGATGCGCAAAGAACCATTGCTTATGAAGTGGGAATTGCTCATCAGTTCAGCGACAGGATTGCTTTAAACATTACCGCTTATTATAAAGATGTAACAGGTCTAATCGGGACTCACTATTATTTCCCGTTTGTTGACGGGAGGTATACCGGCTATACTCTTTATGTAAATGAAGATTACGCCAACATGAAAGGTTTTGAAGTTAACCTCGACGTAAGGCCGAATCAATACTTTTCGGGCGGCTTAACATATACTTATTCGGTTGCCAAAGGAAGTGCCTCCTCAGAGACAGAGCAGTACCCGGGGACGGAAGAGTCTACTCAACTGTACTATCTTGACTTCGATAAAACTCACGTCTTCAATGCCTCGGGTACATTTACAATTCCTAAAAACGAAGGGCCGGAAATTTTTGGCAATAAGCTCTTTGATATGATGGATTTCAGTTTAATAATTCGAGCCTCTTCCGGCTACCCGTATACTCCCAGCGGACGTGACGTTGGATTTGTGGAGAAGAATTCTTTAAGGCTTCCTTTTAGTTACAATATAGATCTTCTGATCGGAAAAAGTGTAAATATTGCCGGAAGCTTTGATTTCAGATTATTTGCTGAAATCTTAAACTTAACGGATCATAGAGACGTACTTTTTGTATATGGCGATACCGGGGATCCGAACTTTACCTTTGAAGGAAATCTTTCCGATGAATATATGAGAGATCCTTCAAACTTCGGTCCGCCTAGATCGATAAGGATTGGTGCCGGAATTGAATTTTGATCTACTTTCATAATGAATTATCAGGTACTTAATGAAAAAATATTTGCTAATATTAATAGCTGCAGCTCATACATCTGTTTGCATAGGGCAAAATAAAGCCGATGAAAAAGGAAAAGAAACTGAAGACTCTTTTATAGAGAAGAGCGCTTCTATTTTAGACCGGGCCGGAGGAATTCATAATGCAAGCAATATCGGGTTATTCATTGAAAACAGGGGTAAGCTTTATCCGAGGAGGCTGACTCAGGGTCCCTCCGGCGAATTTCCCATCAATAGTACAAAGCATTATGTATACAGGATTAATCCCATGGTTGGTATAAAAGGAAATGTCATCCAGGGAAGGTACACAACTGACGAGGAATGGGAAGCAGCGTACGGTTACCATAATAGAGACTTGGCTCTAATTGCATTCAGCGACAATCCTGATACATGGAATCGGAAGCTTGGATGGCCTGTCAAAGATGCTGAAGGAAATCCAATTATTAAATCCGATCAGGATAGTTATGCCGTTTATAACGACAGCGGCAATACTAAAAAAATCCTGGGAATAGAGGTTCATCAGATTGGTTATGCTTACGGAGTTAAGTTTGTCCAAAATATGATATTCTTTACTTTTAAAGTAATTAACAAAAGCCAGGATAATTATACCGGAGTATACTTTGATATGTATACCGATATGGATGTAGGAAATGTAAGCGGCGGAGACCCTGAATACGATGATGATAAAGTCGGCTTTACACCTGAAAAGCGGCTGGTCTATTTTTATGATGACGGTATATCAAATGAATGGCCTGACGGAAAAACAGGATTAATGGCAATTGCATTTCTTAAAACGCCGGAAGTGAACGGAACCCAGCTCGGCATTACGGATTTCCATTACAACCAATATAACGATGATATAGATTTAGACACGGTTCAATATGGAATAATGTCTAGTGATCCGAACCTCTACAAC
>DATKLQ010000064.1:0-4563 GCA_035542335.1 Ignavibacteriaceae bacterium
ATTTTTTACGACATTAAAGAAAGAAATACCTGCGTTTGTACCTATCCAAAGATCGCCCTGATCATCTTCAAGAATGGAATTGACGGCATTATCGGGTAACCCGTCTTTAGATGTATAGCACCTGATTTCTGCTTTAAGGTCGCTGAGACCGGGCTTTTGGTTATTACCGGAGTTAACCAAAACATCCTTCTTTATTATAAATTTATTGAGCCCGGCACCTGTCCCAATCCATAAAACGGTTTCATCTTTTTTGCTTCCCGGTTGCCTGTTTGCGGACTCATATATAGAATAGATTCTATTATCGCTAAGGCTGCCGAATTCTCTTTCTCCTTTTGACCAGCAATAAAATTTTCCGCCTTCTCTATCATCGAATAAATTCAATCCTCCTCCATTGGTTCCGATCCAAATTCTATTGCGGCTGTCTTGGTAGACTACCCATACATCATTATAACTCAAACTGAAATTATCATTTTCCTTATTCTGCCAATTTTGGTAATTGCCGTTTTTAGGATTTAATCTTGTTAAGCCGGGGCCCCAGAATCCAATCCAAAGCATTCCTTTATTATCCTGAAGTATTGACTTAACGAAATTAAAAGAGAAATTTTTAAAGCTTGATCCGGGATCTTCTATATTCCAGGATTTTAATTTTCCTGTTTTCGTATCAAGCTGCCATAATCCTTGTCCATAAGTTCCAATCCATAAATCGTTCGAAAAGCCGGGTGCAAGTGACCATATATTTAAACCTTCTGTGTGGGGATAATATTTATCAATCTCTCCTTTAACAAAATCTCTGATACAATATAAACCGTTATCGCACCCGAGCCATAAAGTTCCATCGACAGTACTATTAATAGCATTAATATTTTTATTAAAAAAAACTTCCAATTTTTTATTATATGATTTTTCTCCAGTTAAGTGAAGAGGAGCATTAAATTTCATGCTTTTAAGTGATAGGTAATTTAGCCCATTATCTGCCGTTGCTAACCACAGCACGCCTGAATCATCTTTAATAATACGATTTATATAATTGCTGCTAATTCCTGATTGATTATATTCTTCCTTAACAAAGCGTTTGGTTTGGGAGGTTGAGGAGTTAATTTGTATCAAGCCGGCATAAGTGCCGCACCATAATATTTTTTCTATACCAATTAATTGTTCTACAATGGAACTTACGCTGTTTCCAAACTGCAAATTGCTTTCAGGCAGATTAATGCGGGAAAATTTTTCCGTTTTGGAATTATAACTTGTCAGGCCATCTACGGTGCAAATCCAGAATGTATTTAATTCAAAGTTAGATTGTGTAAAACTCCAAATCAGATTATTACTTAAACTGTGGGCGTTTTTAGGGTCGCTGTAAAAGCAATTAAATGGTTTATCCGATGATTCAGGATTAAACCTGTTTAAGCCGTTGTATGTGCCTATCCAGAGACTTCCTTTATTATCTTCGAGAATTGCAGTTATATAGTTGTAGCTTAAGCTGCCGGGTTCATCGGCTTTATGCCGCCAGTGAGAGAAATTGTTTTCCGAAGGATTAAACCTGTATAAACCATTTTTGTAAGTGCCGATCCAAAATAAACCATGTTTGTCTTCATAAATGCAGGTAATTCTGTTTTCCTTCTGGGAAGATCCTTTAAATACTTTTTGGGACTCAATATTCCAATGCTCAAATTTATCTGCCTTCTGATCGTAACGGTTCAGATCACCGTTGTTTGTTCCAATCCATAAAAATCCTGCTCGATCCTCAAAAACAGAATAAATACTGTTATCGGATAAGGAATGCGTATCACCCGGATCATTTCGAAAAATCCTGATCTGATAACCATCGAAACGGTTTAATCCATCATCTGTCCCAAACCACAAAAAGCCGTAATGATCCTGCAGCAGGCAATTTACGGAATTATTTGATAAGCCGTCTTCGAGGGAGAGATGGCCAAAAGTAATGTTTTGCGGATTGGCTTTTACCAAGAAGGTAAATATGATAAGAAATAGAAGATCCCGTTTGCGCATTTTAAACCCCGATAGCACAAAAATTCATCTAAAACTAATCCTATTTTTTCAAAGTGGCAAGGGGGGAGGTGAGAAAAAGGCATTTGGCAGCTGATAAAAAATTCAGCAGTATAAAGGGAAAAAAAGGATTTGAAAAAAATAGAGGATAAATTCGTATTCATACAGCCTGCCCCGGCGTTTTCTTCTCTCCACCTTCAATCATTCAACCCTTCAATCATTCAACCCTTCAATCATTCGACCATTCAATCATTCAATCATTAATTACTCCATTACTCCATCATTCCATTACTCCTTTCACCTTCCAATTTCATACTTTTCTTCCTTATGAACTTTTTTGCTGCCGCTAAAATTCTGCCTGCAATCCCGCTTTTCTTTTCGGTATACAGGAAGATTGGGATACAAAAAAGAAAATAAAATAAGGATTTTACTGCGGAATCAACAATCGGCTCAACAGATACCCGGATTAGCGATACAGCCAGCAGCCCTGCTAAAGAATAGATGAAAGGAAGATAAATACTTCCCAGTGAAATCAGTATCTGCCGGGAATTCTTTTTCAGAAGCAATAATGCCGAAAAATTAGCCGTGAAAGATGCAAGCATAAACATTGAGCTTGCAGCAGCTGCGGCGCCGATCATTCCGAATCCTGATTTTATTACAACGACTTCGGAAATAATTCCGCACAAAAGAACTGCACCGGTTATATACATAAACCCTTTTTGCTTGTTTAATGCAATAAGCATGTTTGTCGGCGGCCCCCAGATTGTCGTAAAATATAATCCGGTTATCAGTACCTGCATAGCAGCGACCGAAGGTAAATATTTCGGCAGAAACAGGTTTATCACCGCGCCTACATTAAGATAGATTAATCCTAAGATTACAGGGACAAAACCGGCAAAAATTGTTACAGGCATTATATAGTATGTCTCCAGATCTTTAATGTTCCTCGTCTTCCCGTACGTGTACATCACCCGCGGAAGCAGCACAGATGATGTTGAAAAGGAAATATATCTTACAACGGAGGAAATGAATGCCGCAAGCGCATAGTATCCTCCTACCTTTTTGCCCAGCATGGTAATTACTATAAATTTGTCTATGTTTCTCATAAGGTAAAAGAGGGAAGTGATAACCATTATTGGAAAGCCGATGCCGAGCAGTCTGCGGAGCACTTTCCTGTTAAGCGACAAGTTTAGCGAAAGATGCCCTTTAGAAAGAAGAAATGCAAACAATATAAGATGGGATATGATCATGCCTAGGAGCAGCCCGTGAATTTCCAGGGAAAAGAGGAATGCCAGTCCGAAAATGAAATTTAAAACTGCATACGAGAGAAGATACTTGCTTAGAAAGATTATTTTCTTTTCACTTTTTAATTTAGGCTGCATGAAAAGATGAATGCCGTTTAGGATAAATACCAGACCTGCCAGCCTAATCTCGGAATTATATTCCCGGATTAGCGGGGTAAATGAAAGGATGAAAGCAGCTACGGAAACGGAAACAGAAAGGAGGAGGTTCCATGACAAGCTGGTTTGGATAATCACGGGTGTTTGTTCATGATTCCCTTTACCCATGCTGAAAGGAACTTCACGGACCAATGCTTCCTGTGTACCGAATCCTAAGAAGGGAGCGCAGTTGAATACGGTCCGGAATATACTCCATACTCCGTAACTCGAGGGACCCAGCACGCGGGCAATAATAAATCCTCGCACCATATACAATGCCTGGGAAAAATAAAGGGTAGAGCCTAATGCGGCCGCGTCCTTGATGATTTCACCTTCGAATCTAATATTTTCTTTTACACCTGCCTCAGCCATCAGGAGCCTTTACGTTTGATTTAAATGCGGCAAATTTTCCGGCGGGGCCCCGTTCAATTGCATCCACTAATTTGATATCTATTGCTGCATCCGGGAAAAACCTTTTAATAACGGGTATGAAAATATTTTCTCCTTCATTTTTATATGATTTACCGGGTATTATTAATATTTTGAAAAAATTTATTTCCTCCTGGATAATTTGATATTCGTAAATATTAGATAATGTGCGGCTGAAATAACTGTTGAAATACGAAATTTTTTTTCCATCTCCGGAGATCATATAATCATTTTTCCTGCCTTTAATCCGGGTCATTAAGGGAAATGTTCGTCCGCATGGGCATTGTTCATTGGTGTAAGCTGCGATATCAAGTAGATTGTAGCGGATAAACGGCGTGGAGTAATTATTTAAAACAGTTACAACCATTTCTCCGTCTTCATCCGGTTCAGCATGCTTACCGTCTTTTAAAAATTCCATTATGACTGAATCTAGGGCAATGTGGTATCCCTTCCGGCAGCTGCATTCAAAAGCGATATTGCCGGTTTCCCATGTCCCGTAAATATCAATTACGGGGGCGCCGAATGCATTCTCGATATTTTCACGTACCTCCGGCGGCAGTATTTCGGAATCTGTAAATATTAATCGGGGCTTTTTTAACTTTATTTTTTCTTCTATGAGTTTATTTGCCAGAAGGTTTAAAACAGATCCATAACCCTTGATTACTGCGGGTTTGATGTCTTGAATCGCTTT
>DATKLQ010000065.1:0-5752 GCA_035542335.1 Ignavibacteriaceae bacterium
TCTGTAAGCAGCTGATCTATATTTTCCCATCTTTCCATGGATTCCTGTGTGTTCTCCTCTTTGAACATCCTCATTACACCCAGCTCGTCAATAAGCGCACGGGAAAGTTCCCCCACAGAAAGCTTATCCTTAAGCTCGATATATTTATCCAAAAGGATTTTAAAGTGCTTAACGTTTTTCTGGATTCTTTCCTTTATATCGATTACTTCAAATACTCTTCCCATTGTTTCATATAAAGTAAGATTATGCTTGCGTGCAAAAGCAATCATCCTTTTGATGGTTGTGCTGCCGATTCCTCTTTGAGGAAAATTCATAATCCTTAGGAGGCTTTCTTCATCATTCTGGTTAGAAATTACACGCATATAAGCGAGCACGTCTTTAACTTCCTTGCGCTTAAAAAATTCTATGCCTCCGATAATTTTATACGGAATTTTTTCTTTCCTGAATATATCCTCCAGCGCACGGGACTGAGAATTAGTCCTGTAAAGGATTCCGAAGTCCTTCAGCATTAATTTCTTCTTGGAAATTTCCTTTTTTATGTACTTGGCGATCTGGAATGCTTCGTCCTTTTCATCCGAGCATTTAATTAAGGTAAGGAGCTCGCCGTCGTTGTTTTCGGTCCACAAAGTTTTTATCAGCTGCTCTTTATTATTTTTTATAACCGATTCGGCAGCCTGTAAAATAGTTTTTGTAGAACGGTAGTTCTGCTCGAGCTTAAAAATTTTATGCTTGGGAAAATCTTTTTCGAAATCGAGCATGTTGCCGAGGTTTGCCCCGCGCCAGCTGTAAATGCTTTGCGCATCATCTCCGACTATGCAGATCTTCCCGTCTTTCGGTGTGAGCAGTTTTAATAATTCATACTGCGCTTTGTTTGTATCCTGGAATTCATCAACTAGAATGTAGCTGAATTTCTTTTTGTATTTTTGATGTATCTTTTCGTTTGTAAGGAACACGTTGATGGGGTTTAACAAAAGATCATCAAAATCCATTGAGTTATTTTCCAGCAGCCTTTTCTGATACTCTTCGAATATTTCAGCAATTTTCTCGTCCATAGGAGATTTAATAAGTTTCTTCCGGAATTCATCCGGCATAATCATATGGTTTTTTAAAAAGCTTATCCTATGCCGAACCATATTAGGAGTGAATCCTTCAATCTCTATATTAAAATTTGAAAAAATATTCTGGACAAGTGAAAGGGAATCCTCGGTATCATAAATGGAAAAATTGCTCCTGTAATTGGTGTTTTTAGATTCTATCCTTAAAATTCTTGCAAAAATTGAATGAAAAGTACCCATCCAGATTCCCTCGGCCTTATTGCCTATTAGATTCTTAATGCGCCCTTTCATTTCATTAGCAGCTTTATTTGTAAAGGTCAGAACAAGGAGGGAATCAGGTTTATACCCGATATCGATTAAATAAGCTACTTTATAAGTTAAAACCCGGGTTTTGCCGCTTCCTGCCCCTGCTGCTATCATACTTGGACCGCCGTCATACTCAACTGCTGTTTTCTGCTCATTATTAAGTTGTTTTAAATTTATCATAAACCCTTTTGATTGTTAACTTGTGATTTTTTGAAGTGCAAATATATCGATTAATCCTGCGAGTTAAAAGGTATGAAAACGGTGAATCCAGGCTATTATTTCTATTATTTTATTCTTTTTATTTAGAATTCTTTGATAAGATTCTTAGAATTACAAATAAATCATTTTTTAATGAATTTTGCTGCATCTTTATCAATAATCCATTTTATACTGCCATTTGCAGAAGAGATTTGAGCCGCAGGGAATCTCTTGCTTTCTACTGAATTTTTCAAGATTTCCGAGAGAACAACCGCTTTTGATTCCCCGGTTACCAGGAATATAATTTTTCCCGAATTGTTTATGGTTTCTTTTGTTAGGGTAATCCTTAAGTGACCATTTGAAGGATGTTCGGATAAGCCGCATATATTTTTATCATCTGTAAAGTTCAATTTTTTCCCCGGAAATAATGAACCTGTATGCCCGTCTTCCCCCATTCCTAGAAAGATTAAATCGAAGCGCGGAAATCCTTGTTCGTCTTTTTTTACATAGTTTTCAATATCTGATGCATACCGGAAAACTTCCTGCTGCGGATCCGAATCGCCCTTTATATAGTGAATATTTTTTAGGGAAATCGGAATCCGATCGAAAAATATTTTTTTAGCTTCCCCAAAATTGCTTTCCGAATCGTCAGGCGGAACCATCCTTTCATCAGCCCAAAAGAAATGGATCCTGTCCCAATTAATATTTTCCTTATATGGAGATCCTGCGAGTATTTTAAATAAAAGCTTTGGAGTATTCCCCCCGGAAAGAGCGGTAAAAAAATATTGTTCCCTGGCGAGAGATTCCTTAACAATCTCTCCAAACTGCTTTGCGGCTTCTCCGGCGGCTGCTTCTGCGGAATTGAAAATATTTAATTCATTCATCTCAGCCTAAAGATTATTACGTTAATTGCAATCATATGAAATATTTCTCTTTGTGCAAATGAGTAGTTACCTTTACGCAAACGATTCGCCGGTTTATTACATGAAGGAAAATATAATTCTGTGGACAGCGGCTTTCATTATAACTTTTTTATCCGGGTTTCTTCAAAGTATTTCATCCACATATTATCCGGTGAGCGGAACATTTGGAATTGAGGGGAAGAAAGTCTCTTATAAATTAGATAGACTTCATTATGGAAAAGATCCTTATAGAATATTAATAAGAACCGATATCGATAGTTTATCCGGCAAAGTTGAATACCGGAGAGGAAGGGAAAAGTGGAATATTATTCCTTTAAAAAATGCAAAAGATATTTTATTTGGGGATATGCCGGCGCAAAAAGCCGGAACGGAAATGGAATACAGGGTCTTAATATTTTATTCGGATAATAGTTACTTTGTTCCATCAGCAAAACCTGTTTCAATAAAATTTCTAGGAAAGATTTCACCGTTTATAAATGCGCTTTATTATTTGACTTTATTCGCCGGATTATTATTAAGCACACGCACCGGCCTGGATTTTTTTAATGAGAATGAAAAGATAAAAAAGCTGGGTCTGTTTACTTCCATTATTTTTTTTGTTAATGCATTTATTGCAGCGCCTTTAAGAAAAACCTATGAAATGGGCGAAATCGGGACTAATGCACCGCCTGTTTTGCAGATATTCCCGGCCGGGAGTATTGTTTTATTTGCACTCTGGGTTGCAGCGGTAATTATTATATTTAATATTAAAAGATATAAAAGAGCGGCAATCATCTCGGCTTTGATAGCACTTATCGCTTTTCAAATATTTACTTTTTGAAACTTAAGCGGAACTTGAAATAATCCGAACAGTTTGTCATTGTACCCTTTGTCAGGAATACTATACATTCAAAAATCTTAAAGGAAGTTCTTGAAATTCATATATATATTATTGCTTGTATCATTTCAATCGTTTCCCCAAAAACTGGAGGTGGATCATACAAAGGTAAATATCGTAAAATTTACCGCTGATGCCACACTTGGGGATTTTGACGGCGTGACTCATTCAGTTGAGGGGACAATCGATTTCAGTGAAAATAAATTAAGTATAAACGGTAAGACTGAATTCAAGGTTTATCTTGATTCAATAGATACCGGGATCGGGTTACGTAATACGCATATGCGCGAAAATTATCTTCAGACCGGGAAATATCCCTATGCGCTCTTTTCAGGAAAAATAATAGGAATCGATACACTCTCCTCTTCCGAGCTTACCTTAAAAGGGGACGGAGAATTCGATATACACGGGGCAAAGGTAAATAAACAGATCCTTGTAAAATTTTTTAAATACGGAGAATTGTATAAAACAACAGCCGATTTCAACCTGAAGTTTTCGGAATTTAAAATTGATAAGCCTTCTTTTCTTTTTAATAAGGTAGATGATAATATAAAGATTTATATATCCTTGTATTTTAAAAAAATCTAGTTTAATAATTCAATAATTTCTTTGTGGATTGGAGGAGAGGATGCAATAATGCTTTTCCCCTTTACAGGATCATTCCCCTGATAGTCTGTAATTATTCCTCCCGCACCCCGGATTACCGGGATCAATGCCATAGAATCCCAGGGGGAAACAATGGGATCAATCATAATATCCGCGAAGCCGGAAGCAACCAGGTAATAACCGTAGCAGTCTCCCCAGGTTCTGAAAAGTTTAACCTCCTTTATAAGCGAATTAAACTTCTTTGTATTATGATACTTTTCAATGTCTACAATATCTGTCGTAAGCAGTACTGCCGAAGAAATCGAACTGCAGTTTCGCACCATGACTTTTTTATCATTTAATTCGGCAATAGAGTTATCGCCTATCAAGAATTCATTTAGAGCAGGCAGGTTAATAGCTCCCAGCTGAGGTTCCCCGTTTTTCAATAAGGCAATTAATGTTCCGAACAGCGGCGTACCGCTTATAAAGCTTTTTGTTCCGTCGATAGGATCAAGAACCCATTTATATTCGGCATCGGGATTATGCATTCCGAACTCTTCTCCTAAAATTCCGTGTTCAGGAAATTCTTTCATGATCAGTTCGCGCATTGCTTCTTCCGATTTTTTGTCGGCTAAGGTTACAGGCGAATGATCCTGCTTAGTTTCAATTTGTAATTCCGATCGGAAGTAATTTTTTATTATCCGGCTGCTTACTTCGGAGAGTTTCTTTGTAAACTTTTTAAACTCTTTCAACTCGCCGGTATTTAAAGAATTTTTCATGCAGTCATAGTTGATATAAGAAACAGATATTTCCGCATATCAAAATAACTTATTATTTTTGCGGCTCAAAATAAATCGGAAGAAAAGGTGAGCACAAAATGAAAACGATCGGTTTACTAACTGTGTCTAATATATTTATGACATTTGCCTGGTATGGTCATCTAAAATTTAGAAATTACCCTATCTGGATTGTCATTTTAGCAAGCTGGGGAATAGCATTCTTTGAATACATTTTTCAGGTTCCGGCTAATAGGATAGGCTACGGGAAATTCAACGGAGCTGAGCTGAAGACTATCCAGGAAGTAATAACTTTAATAATATTCGGCATATTTTCGGTATTATATTTAAAAGAACAATTCAGATGGAATTATGCGGTGGGATTTTTCCTAATCGTTTTGGCCGTCTTTTTTATATTCCATAAATGGTAGTCCGGGTGTTTTCCGTTTCGGCATTGTGGAACAATCATTATATTGCTGCTTGAATTTCTAATTATTTCAATCGGAGAGATGGCAGAGTGGTTGCCATAGCGAAGCGAGGTCCCGCTTTGCGGGAAATGCGGCGGTCTTACCGGCGTCTTTAGTGTGAAAAATCCTTAAGGATGTATAAAGTATATATATTAAAAAGTTTATTAATAAATAGATTTTATATAGGTCATACAGAGGATCTGGCAGAGAGATTAAAAAGACATAACGGGGGAAGAGTCAGATCAACAAAAGCCTATAAACCATGGGGTGTGGTATACACTGAAGAATACGAAACAAAATCGGAAGCATATAGAAGAGAGCAGGAAATTAAATCATATAAAAGCGGATATAAGTTCCACGAACTAATGAAATCGGAGAGATGGCAGAGTGGTTGAATGCGGCGGTCTTGAAAACCGTTAAGGATGCAAGTCCTTCCGGGGTTCGAATCCCTGTCTCTCCGCTAATGTATTTTACTTATATTTTGAAAAGTGAATTTCTTCCGGCGGAATCTTATAAAAGATTCTATCATGGACATTGTGAAAATCTTATAGAACGCTTGAAAAGA
>DATKLQ010000066.1:0-2283 GCA_035542335.1 Ignavibacteriaceae bacterium
TCTACCGGATCGCTGCAGTATTCTTTGCAGTCCAATTCCGGAATGCCCTGCACAACTCTCGCGGTTTTTCCGTCCTTAATATCAATTGAAGGGATGACTAATAAGTAACGCATAACATTGATTTCTTAAGTATTTAAAACACTTTAAACATAAATAATTGACTGTTCAAAATAAATGATTAGGGCGATCTATACACTAGATTATGAAATCAACATTAAATCAAATCATTTTAATTAAATTCTAAAAGGAAATGAAATTAAAGGGATTGTTGTTTGAATCAAACCCATTACTCGAAAAACCTTCAAAAATTCTTCGTTTTCTTGACTTTTCTTCCTATATTCCTCATATTTTGAATATCATGAGCTGAGACTTTGTAATTTTAACGGAAAAAAGAATAATTTTGTATTAAAACAGTGAATTATTAGCTATTCAGCCTTTAAAAATATTTCAAAATAAGAGCATTCCTCTAAGAGTAAATTTGTGACTATAAAATACACTCTTCAAATTTTGCCGAAATCAACTAAATTTTAAGAATATAAAATACTATAAAAAGGAATATCAATGGAATTTAAAAGCGGTATTGTTTCAAATAAAATTCGAATAGTATCATCAAGAATTTCGGCCTCGCGAATAACATGGATTTTTTCGTTTGCTTTATTAACGGCAATTTCTGCACAATTAACTATTCCGATGAAACCGGTGCCCATTACTTTGCAGACTATGGCCGTTGTTCTCGCCGGCGCTTTTATCGGAGCTAAAGACGGAGCCTACAGCCAGGTGTTGTATTTATTTTTAGGTATAATAGGCCTGCCTGTGTTTGCACAAACACCTGATGCACCCGTCGGTATCGCACGTCTTTTCGGGCCCACCGGCGGTTATCTGCTTGCTTTTCCTTTAGCAGCTTATCTGACCGGTTTTATTGTTGAACGGAATAAAAACTATATCAATGTTGTTATTGCATTGTTTGCGGGAGACTTGCTGATAATCTTAGTCGGAACTATTATCCTTGATCTTTTTTTTATTAGAAATTTTGAGCTCAGTCTTAAAGCTGGAGCCGCTGTTTTTTCAATTTGGACCGTTATAAAAGTTTTTACTGCCGCATCAATATTTTTTACGATTAATAAGAGTTCCGCAAAAAGTTAATTTTATCTTTTATTCTTTTTTACGGATTTGATGGAAAAGAATATAATTTTCATTTTTATTTTTCTTATAGCGCTTTCCTTATTCCTTTGGAACTGCAGAAAGCTTGTGAGATATATGCTGATCGGAAAAAAATCCGAACACCGCCTAGATGGAATTGGTGAAAGAGTAATTAAAGCAGTTACTGTTGCATTCGGCCAAACAAAATTATTTAGGGATCTGCCGGCAGGTATTCTTCATTTTTTGATCTTTTGGGGATTTATACTTTTCTTATTTACCGTTATTGAATCTGTAATCCAAGGTTTTTTAGCCTCTTTTAATTTTTCTTTTATGGGATCTTTTTATTCTGTACTAACCTGGATTCAGGATATTTTCGCAGTTCTGGTTATTCTTTCCTGCTTTTATGCATTGTATAGAAGATTTATTCTGCATGTCCCCCGGCTTGAGGTGGATAAATCGGCTAAGCTGGATGCGGCTGTAATTCTTTTGCTTATAATTCTTGTTTGCGTTTCAATGCTTGGAATGAATACATTTCTTGTGGTCAAGAAAAGTTTCTTGCTGGAAGCAAATGAATCGAGACCTTTATCTTTATTGATAGCTAAAATTTTTTTCCCATCAGGAATTAGTTCTGTGCATAATTTTTATGAATGGTTCTGGTGGGCCCACATTCTGACTATTCTGGTGTTTCTCAATTATCTTCCTTATTCAAAGCATCTTCATGTCCTCACTTCGATCCCTAATACATTCCTCGCCGATCTGCAGGTTAAGCGAAATACAATTAAGCCTCTGGACCTTGAAAGGGAGGACGTTCAGTTTTTCGGGGCGGCAGATATTGAACATCTGTCGTGGAAGCAAATATTAGACGGGTATTCATGCACTGAATGCGGCAGATGCACGGCCGCTTGTCCTGCTGCAAATGTCGGCAAATCCTTGTCACCTCGAAAAATTATTGTGGATATAAGGAAAAGGACGCTTGATAAAGCCCCTCATATTCTTTCGGGAGAAGTTCAGGGAGAGGTTTTTCAAAAAACGCTGGTGCACGATTATATCACCGATTTGGAATTATGGGAATGCACAACCTGTAATGCATGCGTGCAGGAATGCCCGGTAATGATTGAACATCTTGATTCGATAGTTGATATG
>DATKLQ010000067.1:0-7605 GCA_035542335.1 Ignavibacteriaceae bacterium
TAAAGTGTATGACGACTTTTCGGCCAACAATATTTCGGTCGCATTCAATGAGGTTAAGCAGGTAATGTTGTTGCCAAGATATCCGGAATTATCACCGGTATTTTTTGTCCGCTGCCAGTTGTTCAATGAAAAGGGCAAAATGCTGGTGGATAATACATACTGGAAATCACAAAAAGATGATGATGTGGGGCCTAAAAAAAATGATTATTTTACTTCATTACAACAGGAAAAATGGGGAGACATGACGGCATTGAATACCATGCCTTCTGCAAAGGTTGAAATTGAAGCATTACAAAAGAAGGTTGGAGAAGAAAATCATGTCTCAATTAGTTTGCATAACCAATCTGAACACATTGCATTTTTTGTAAGAGCTACGATTTCTTCAACCATGGATGGAAATGAGATCCTTCCTATCGAATATGATGACAACTATGTAACCATTTACCCAGGTGAAACGGTAGAAGTTCACGGTGTGATCTGGAAGAATCAAGCAGCCGATTGGGTTAAAATTCAAGGGTACAATACTCAGGCAATTTCCGTGCAAATTAAATAAAAAGGAAATTTAACTCTAGGAGAGTGCTGTAATGAAACTAACAAAAAAATTATTTATTAAACTAACTGTAGCAACCTCTGCGATAGTATTTGAGCCGATATGCTTTGCTCAAAACCCGATAATACAGACGAAATACACTGCCGACCCGGCACCGATGGTTTATCGCGATACGGTGTTTTTATATACCAGCCACGACGAGGACAATGCCTTCGGATTTGAAATGTTTAACTGGATGCTCTACACATCCACAGATATGGTGAATTGGACTGATCACGGAATAATCGCAGGTGTTAAAGAGCCGAACAGGACATTTACTTGGGCAGACGGCCATAACGCCTGGGCGCCGCAATGTGTTGCCCGAAATGGAAAGTTCTATTTGTATTGTCCGGCTATTTACAAAAGCAAGATGGCTATTGGTGTTGCAGTATCCAATAGTCCTTATGGCCCGTTTGCCGATGCACTTGGTAAACCTTTAATTTATAGATCAAACCCGGGCGACTACGACCCGACCGTGTTTATTGATGATGACGGGCAAGCCTTTATCTATTGGGGAGGGAACGGTCCCTGCTATTATGCTAAGTTAAATGAAGATATGATTTCTCTTGCGGGCGATATCCAGGTAGCATCCATTGATTTCTCCGGAACTCCGAATGAAGCTTCTTATACTGAAGGTCCATGGTTTTGGAAAAAAAATAGCCATTATTACCTGGCCTGGGCTTCGCGCTGCTGCCCCGAAGGTATTGGTTATGCAATGAGCGACAGCCCAACCGGTCCCTGGAAATGTAAAGGAACTATTATGGACCCTGACAGCAGGTCTTCTGGAAATCACCCCGGAATAATTGAATTTAAGGGAAATACTTATGTGTTTGGATTTAACTATGCCATTCTGAAACAAACTATGTCCAAGCATTATGAAAGACGTTCAATTTGTGTTGAAAGAATGAATTATAATCCGGAAGGGACTATACAGAAATTGCCGTGGTGGACTGAAGGAGGAGTAACACAAATTGGATCTTTAAACCCATATGTACAAAACGAAGCTGAAACCATGGCTTATAGCGAAGGGCTTAAGACTGAATTTGCAACCGAATGGGAACGCAATATTCCCTGGGACAAGGGTAGAAAAATTGCAGACAGGTTATTTGTAACTAATGTTCATAACGGCGATTACATTCAGGTTAAAGGTGTGGATTTTTCAAAAGGTGCATCATCGGTTGAAGTCAACGTTGCTTCTCTGTACGGAGGAAAAATAGAAATTCATTCTGACAAGTTAGACGGGCAAATATTGGGAATAGTAAATGTGAATACTTCTGCGGAAGGCGATGTTTGGAAAACCGTTAAGGCTCCGGTAAATGATATTCAAGGTATGCATGATTTATTCTTTCTGTTTAAGGGAGAAAAAGATTTATTCAACTTCGATTGGTGGAGATTTACCGGTAAATAAAAAAGATTTATAAATTAATCCTTACAAAAAAAACAGCAAATATGAAAACTGGTTTTTTTAGATTTCTATTTCTGCTATCTGCTTTTTTTGCTTCTGATATTTCTGCGCAAGTAAGAGAAAGCAGTACTATTGTTCTCCGCAACAATTGGTCTATCCAGTCTTCAGCTGAGCTGACTGATAATGGTAAGGTCATATCCCAATCTGGTTATTCCACTAAAGACTGGTACCCTACATCAGTCCCTTCAACAGTACTGGCTGCACTGGTTGCAAACGGTGTATACCCCGATCCATATTACGGCAATAACTATTTGGAATTGCCCGGAATACGCAGATGGGATATTCCAGAGGGAAATCCGTTTGAGACATCATGGTGGTATCGCACTGAGTTTGATATTCCTTTAAGCTATACTGGAAAACATATATGGCTGAAATTTCATAGTATAAATTATCGTGCTAACCTATGGGTGAATGGACAGCAGGTAGCAGATTCTTCCCAAATGGAAGGTGCATATAGGCTGTATTCTTTCGATATTTCCCAGTTTGCTAAAGCCGGTCAGAAGAATTGCCTCGCATTGGAGATTTATCCTCCAAAGACTTTTGATCTTACCATATCCTGGGTCGATTGGAATCCGACTCCTCCCGACAGAGGGATGGGCATATGGTACGATGTAATATTATATGCAAGTGGTCCGGTTGCTATTGATCATCCTTTTGTGAAAACCAAACTAAATCTGCCTTCAACAGATCAGGCTGGACTCACTGTGATCGCCGAAGTAAAGAATGCAGAAATGGCTCCTCTCAAGGGCCTGTTGAAAGGTAAAATAGAAAATATAACTTTCTCTAAAGAAGTAAATCTTAATGCGAATGAAACTAAAGAGATAAAATTTTCGCCCGAAGAGTTTCCCCAGCTTGTAGTGTCAAATCCCCGCCTTTGGTGGCCTCATACAGTAGGCCCTCAAAATCTTTATTCTTTAGACCTTAGTTTTGAGATTGACGGGAAAATATCCGATACGCGTAAATTGCGCTTCGGTATCCGGGAGATCAGTTCATGGATGAATGAGTTTGATTCACTGCGTACCAAAGTCTTCCAGGTGAATGGCAAAAATATAGTAATCCGGGGCGGAGGTTACGTGGAAGATCTTATGCTTCGTCCGTCCAACGAACGAATCGATATCGATCTCAGCTATCTTAAATTCATGAATTTGAACGCATTAAGAATGGAAGCCCCCCGTGGTTCCGATTACCTTTTCGAGCGTTGCGACGAGGAGGGTATCCTTGTTATGGTGGGCTGGTGCTGTGGTGTTGCATTCGAAAGCTGGAAGAACTGGACACCGCATACCGCTGATATTGCCGAAAAAAGCTGGCAAGATCAGATTATCAACCTCCGTGCACATCCTTCTGTTTTTACATGGTTGTACGGAAGCGATAATTTTCCTCCGGAAGATGTGGAACGGCGTTATATTAACATACTAAAGCAATATGATGGGACAAGACCCTATTCGTCTTCTGCAACGCAGGCTGCAAGTAAAATTGATGGTTACACAGGTTTGTTTATGGGCCCCTGGCCTCAGGTGTATGGTTATTTTCCTCCTAGTTATTGGTATACAAAGCTCGAGTTCAATACTGAGTGCGGTCCAAATGGCGAACAGCTTCCTCCGATTGAAACCATAAAAAGAGTAATGCCTGAAAAAGACTTGTGGCCGATTAGCCCCATGTGGGATTTACGCCAGCGTAAACACTTTTACCCTTTTTCCCGCAAAGCTCTCGAAGCAAGGTATGGGAAACCAGTTACTCTCGAGGAATACTGCAGTAAATCCCAGATACTTCAACTGGAAGCAGTTAAGGCAATGTTCGAGGCTTTTGCCGGAAATAAATACAAATCTAGTGGTGTAATTTACTGGATGTATAACAGCGCCTGGCCAAAATTTTATTGGCAGTTGTACGATTACTTTTTCATGCCTAACGGCGCTTTTTATGGTGCGAAGAAAGCCTGCGAGCCTTTGCATGTTCAATACAACTACAAGGAAAATGTTGTACAACTCGTGAATTGTTTCTATAAAGATTTTTCAGGATTAAAAGTTACTGCCGGTATATTTGATTTTACTGCCCGACAGATTTACTCTAAAGAAATCACTGCTAATGTGAATGCAGATGAAAGCAAAATACTTTTCAGGCTGGATGTACCTAAGGAGCTTAAAAATATTTATTTTTTGAAGCTCAATGTGAAAGATGAAGCAGGGAAAGATGTATCCTCGAATTTCTATTGGTTGTCAGCCAATGGAGACGAGAATGCCGATTTCGGTGATTTGGCTAAGCTGCCCGCGGTCGATGTAACAGTAAAATTTTCTACGATTTCGAAATCGGGTAACAAATTTAAACTCGCTGTTGAATTTACTAATTCTTCAGCTTCGCTCGCTTTCGGATTAAATCCAAAGTTGCTTTCATTTTCAACACGTGAGCCAATATTACCTGTTTTCTGGCAGGACAATTATTTCTCCTTATTGCCTGGCGAAAAACGCATGATAGATATGCAAGCGGATACTTCGCTAATAACAGGAGAAAAGTTGATTTTTAAACTCGATGGATGGAACCTTAAGGAAGCAAAAGAACAAGAACTAGCAGTACCTTAAACGGGTCAATTATACGAATTTGCCTGTATTAATCTGGTGGGCTTGGTGTTTACAGCTGCTGCTGTTCAAATCAGTTAATAATTGACATTTGAATAAAAATGCAACTCGATCCATTGAACACTATGTTTAAAGAGTGTACCTTGCAGGCTGAGCCAATGAGGGCCTGCGCGCCGATTGGCTACAGCAGCTTGCATGTGTAAAAAAGGCATGCGGTATTAATATATCAGCTAGTACAATTCTCATATAAAAAATATTTGACAATATGAAAAAAAATTATTAATTAGGGGATATAACTTACGCGAGTAAGTATGCCTATTGTCAACCAAACTCACATAGCTAAAAAGTTAAAAATAAGCCGCGCTACGGTTTCTAAAGCCCTCAGCAATGCTGACGACATTTCTGAAGGGACAAAAAAACGCGTCCGTGATTTAGCTGAAAAAGACAATTATATCCCCCATTATCATGCTAGTAATTTACAATCCAAGAGAACCAATACTATTGGCGTTGTTGTACCCGATATTTCAAACTCCTTCTTTCCGTTCGTGATCGATGGAATTATGGATGTCGCACAAAATTCAGGCTATCATATCATATTAACGGTTTCTAGAGAGAAAGCCGATCTCGAGAAAAAAAATATTTTGAACTTGTTATCTATGAGGGTGGATGGGATTTTACTAGCTGTTTCTAAAGAAACGCGGAGTACGGAGGTATTTGAAAAGGTCCGACGCTCCGAGATACCGATAGTCTTCTATGATCGAACAATGGATAACCTGGGCTTTAGTACAGTTCGCATTGATGATAGAGCTGCAGCCCGGAAACTCATTGACTTTGTTATTCAATCCGGAATTAAAGAAATCGGGCATTTGGCAGGCAGCTCAATTATTGGCATTGGGCGCGACCGCTGTGCCGGATATATAGATGCATTGAAAAATAATAAAATTTCTATTCGGGATGAATGGATTATCGAAGGCGGATTCACGCGAATGGATGGCTATCACGGATTCAAACAACTTCAGGGAAAAGGTACACTGCCGAAAGTTATTTTTGCGGCTAATGATCAAATTGCTCTTGGTGTTTATGACGCTGTTAGGGAAATCGGTTTTAAAATTCCGGATGACATTTCCGTTGTGGCTTTCGGACATCATGATTTTGCTAATGTCCTTTCACCTTCATTAACTATTATTAATGTAAATCCTTTTAACCTTGGTAAGAAGGCAATGGAACTAATGATCCAGCAAATTAATAAACAGAAATCAACACAGAACTTATTTATACCTGCGGAAATCGAAATTGGAGCGTCTCTTTGTATACCAAAGGCAGTAGATTTAAGTATATGAATTTTTTTTTAAAATCTTACACGAGTAAGTAAATAAATGAATATAACTTATCTTATGGTTAATTAATGAAATCAAAAAGAGTTGGGATCCATTAACTAATAATTTAACCGCTTTAGTTCAGTACTTAAAATAGGAGGTTTAAAAAATGAAAAACTCTACATTTTTTTTGGTTTGCATAATCTTTATGCTGGCTCCTCTGGTTTTGGGGCAGTTACCGGACCCCGTAGGTCATTGGACCTTCGATGAAGGCAGCGGTGAAACCACTGCGGACTTATCCGGCAATGGAAATGACGGACAGATCTGGAGTGATGGTGTATTCTGGAGCAATGATACTCCCACAGGCACCGGGTATTCTCTTGAATTTTCCGGTAAAACAGGCGGTGTCTATATAGGTGATCCCGATACCCTGAAAATAGTGGGAGATATAACTCTGGCAGCATGGATTAAAACCGATAGCGCAACCGAAAATTGGCAAAACATCGTCGTCAAGGGTCATGGCGCCGGAGAGAATGTTTTGCGTGTCGATGGCAACGGTCATCCCACACAAATCTGGTGCGGCTCTTACGATAATACCGATCATATGGTAAAATCCTGGGATTTAACAGATGAATTAAATCGCTGGTTGCATGTAGTTGGCACATACTCAACTGCGGATGGATTATGGACACTGTATCTTGACGGTGTGTGGAATAGCCAGACTGAAGATGCCACAGGCGCAGTTACGGTGAATAGAGGATGGGCAATAGGTGCAAGAGCCCCCGACACTTCCGCCGTAATGTTTCCAACAGAGCGGCATTTTGAAGGTTTCATTGATGATGTCCGTATTTACAATGTTGCACTTACCGAGGCTCAAGTTGCCGAGCTTTATACTCAAACCTCTACAGCTGTAGAAGATAAATCTGATCTGCTTCCGAGCAATTTTAACCTTGGTCAAAACTATCCGAATCCTTTTAATCCCCAGACGCGGATTAATTACCAGGTCCCGCATACGGCTGATATTAATATTTCTGTATACAATAGTATCGGTCAATTAGTAACTGTCTTAGTTGATGAAATGAAAAGCCCGGGTAATTACTCCGTGAGCTGGAATGCCAAAGATCAATCCAGCGGCATCTACCTGGTAAGAATGGTAAGTGATAATTATTCGGTAACCAGGAAATTAACGTTGCTCAAATAATTCAATGATACCTAAAAAAGAATTGATATGAAATTAATGGTCGGCCGGTAAGTATACTGGCTGACTGCAATTTCTAAAAACGAATAAATAGAAATGGTACTTAAGCCATCAAACTGGAGCGTCGAAGATTAAAAAGGGATGCAAGTACCGGGCATTTACATTATAAGAATTGCAGGTAATAATTATTCGGCAGCCAGAAGAGTAACACTGCAGAAATATTTTTTTTAGAATGATGAAGAAGGAGAACAATATTCACAAGTACTATGAACAGTTTATCTTACTAATTTTTTTAAAATGATGGTTAAAGGAAAATATACAATGAAAAATTTACTTTTTACAATCAAATTAATCTCTTTCATCTTGATATGTGTAAATACCTTATTAATAAACCAGGCTGAAGCACAAACTGATATTGAAGTAATTAACTTCAGCTTTGAAGAACCGGATGTGGGTAAAATAAAAGG
>DATKLQ010000068.1:0-6151 GCA_035542335.1 Ignavibacteriaceae bacterium
TTTGAAAATTCTTCATCATAAACTTTTCTATTCGTCGTTTTAAAATACCTGAAGGGATCGTCTGAGTTTATTAACTGATCCGATAAGATTACTTTTATTTCGCCTGGAAGTTCCGGGTAACCGGTCAATTCAAGTTTAACATTTCCATATTTGCCCAGTATAATTTTCAATCTGTATTTTCTGCCGGGTTCCGATTTTCTAATTTGATCCCGGATTATGCACTCTATTTTTTCTTTATTGAAAAGGAAGAGAAAGTAATCAGCCGAATTTTTCAGGCGGTCCAAGTGTTCATTTAAAAAAGGAATGAAGCCGTTTTCCAATTTCATTGTTTCAAATAATTCAAAATACCGGGATGAGCTTAAAAGGAATTGACTTTTGAGCTGCAGCTCCAGGAATTCTTTCCGAGGATCACTATCCCATACTATTCCGCTACCTATTCCCAATTCCCCTGAAGCTTTTTTTTGATCCAGAACAATAGTTCTTATCGCAACATTAAATTTTATTTCATCCTTTTTAATAAATCCAATGCTGCCGGTATAAATTCCCCGTGTTTCTTTTTCAAGCCCACGAATAATTTCCATAGTTCTAATTTTAGGGGCTCCGGTAACCGAACCGCTCGGGTAAATGCTTTTTATAATACTGCTGAAATCACAATTATAATCTAGTTCACCTTCAATCTCCGAGGTCATTTGAAATAAGGATTCATATTTTTCAACATCGAATAATGAATTCAGCTTTACCGTACCGAACCTGCATGTTCTCCCGAGGTCATTCCGGAGAAGGTCCACAATCATCAGGTTTTCAGCTTTATCTTTTTCGCTCTTTAACAATAGTAGCTTCCGATATTTATCGTCCTCATTATTTAATCCGCGCGAAGAAGTTCCTTTCATCGGTTTAGCCGTAATTTTTCCATCTTTTATTTTAAAGAAGAGCTCCGGCGAAACGGAAATTATTAATTTATTCCCCGTATTCAGCAATGCAGTATATTCTGCAGACTGATTAAATATAAGACCCCTAAACAATGCTGCCGGATTTCCGCTGAAATCAAATTTAGATTTAATTGTAAAATTAACCTGGTAAGTATCACCCTCGGCGATATAATTTTTTATCTGCTTAATTTTCTTCTGATATTCATTAAAAGAAGTATCGAGTTCAAATGAAGAGATACAAAAATCATTTTCAGGCTGCGGGTGAAAATCTATTTCATCAAAATGAATTTCTTTTACATTTTCTTTATGATAAATAAAAAAACATCCAAGCTGATCATTTTTAAAAGATAAATATTTTTCCAGTATTTTCTCAAAGGCATAACCCGCTTCATAGGTAAGGAAACCGAATGCGGCCGTCTGCGGAGAAATCCCGCTAATCCTGTCAATCATGGTCAACAGTTCTTCCCGGTTTGCAGCAGAAATAATTTCTTCAGGATTAGAAAAGAAATATGAAGCACCGTTTTTATAATACGGAGGAGTAAAAAACAACCCGGAACCGGGATTATTTATAATTGAGCTTATAACCTCATCAATCTGCATAAAGATTTTTTGGTATGACGATTTTTATCTTCTTTTGAATTATTTTTACTCTCATTCAATTAAAGCTAAAGGATAAGTTAATGCAGAAGCCGCGACTTTCATTCTGGCAAATCTGGAACATGAGCTTCGGATTTTTGGGAATCCAATTCGGATTTGCTCTTCAAAATGCAAATGTAAGCAGAATATTTGAAACACTTGGTGCAAGCATCGACAATATACCTATTCTCTGGATTGCCGCACCTGTAACCGGATTAATTATTCAGCCGATTATCGGGCACATGAGCGACAAAACATGGAACAGGCTCGGCAGGCGAAGACCCTACTTTTTAAGCGGCGCAATCTTAGCTTCAATTGCAATTATAATTATGCCTAACTCTCCCGTTCTTTGGTTTGCCGCCGGTATGCTCTGGATAATGGATGCTTCAATTAATGTTTCCATGGAGCCTTTCAGGGCTTTTGTCGGCGATATGCTTCCTTCCAGGCAGCGGACGACCGGTTTTGCAATGCAGAGTTTCTTTATCGGTACCGGGGCAATCATTGCTTCCGCACTTCCGTACATGATGACAAACTGGTTAAGCATTTCAAACACTGCACCTGCCGGCGAAATCCCCGATTCGGTCAAGTTTTCATTTTATGTCGGTGGAATTGTTTTCCTTTCCGCAGTAAGCTGGACAGTGTTCAGGACAAAAGAATATTCTCCGGAAGAGATGCAGAAATTTAAAGACTCGGATGAAGAAGAAAAAATACGGAAAGCCGAGAGGGAATTAATTAAATCTTCAGAACCTTCAAGATACATCCGGAATGGCTTAACCTGGTTAATCATCGGTGCCGCAATTTCAATTATAATTTTTATGAATAAATTGGAATTAGGCTTATACGTTCTTTTTGTCGGGTCGGCTGTATTCGGCATTCTGCAGATAATTGCAGGTTTAATGAGAAAAAAAGGGAATATAAAAAACGGATTGACTGCAATAATAACGGATCTTTATGAAATGCCTTCCACAATGAAGCGGCTGGCAGTTGTACAATTTTTCTCCTGGTTTGCATTATTTGCAATGTGGATTTATACCACTCCGGCTGTTACTCATCATATTTACGGCACATCAGATCCGACTTCAAAACTCTTTAATGAGGGAGCCGATTGGGTCGGAGTTTTAATGGCTGTCTATAACGGCTTTGCTGCAGTAATGGCATTTATAATTATGTGGCTGGCAAAGATCACAGGCAGAAGAGTTGTTCATCTTATAAGCTTAATTTGCGGAGGTTTGGGTTTAGCTTCTTTCTATGTCATAAAAGATCCTAATCTTCTTATTGTCTCCGAGCTTGGGATCGGTTTAGCATGGGCATCAATTTTAGCAATGCCGTATGCTATACTTGCTGGATCTTTACCTCCGGAAAAAATGGGAGTTTATATGGGTATTTTTAATTTTTTCATAGTGATTCCTCAAATTACAGCTGCAAGTATTTTAGGATTTTTCGTAAAGAATATAGTCGGCGGTGAGGCAATTTACGCATTGCTTCTCGGCGGAGCTTCAATGATTGCAGCCGGACTATTTACTTTGCTTGTTAAAGATGTAAATGAGAAGAAGGCGGAAATCTCTCTGGCGAGTGAACAATCTATGACTGTTCCGGATTAATCTTTTAAAACTAATTTCATATGCAGAGATGACCTGCCGGGTCATCTCTACGGAAATTAATTGGATATAAATTAAAATTCTGCAATTACTCAAGGCACACCTTTATTTACAATCAGTTAATAAATTTGGAGCAAAAAGGAAATTTTATGTCCATCCGTCCGGTCAGAAAGATAATTAAAGCACAGCCTGCACTTGAAGGTGCAGGAGTTCATCTCAACAGGGCAATCGGTTTCGGCGATCCGTCTGAAGTAGATCCGTTTCTCCTTCTTGACGATTTAAGGAATGAACGACCTGAAGATTACCTTGCAGGCTTTCCCTGGCACCCGCATCGCGGCATTGAGACAATAACATATATACTCGCTGGTACAGTCGAGCACGGCGACAGCATAGGGAATAAAGGAGTAATTTCAGCAGGTGACATTCAATGGATGACTGCAGGGAGCGGGATAATTCACCAGGAAATGCCTAAAGGAGATCAAGTCGGAAGAATGCACGGCTTTCAGCTTTGGGCGAATCTTCCTTCAGCCTTAAAAATGACTTCACCCCGCTACCAGGAAATCAAATCGTCCGATATGCCTGAAGTAACGGATGATGATGGAACATTCGTAAGAATTGTCTGCGGAAATTTCTGGGGCAAAAAAGGTCCGGTTGACGGAATTGCTGCCGACCCGGTTTACCTGGATATTTCCGTCCGGCCTGGTGTAAGAAAATCATTCCCGGTTGATACAAGGAATAACGCATTTGCATATGTATTTGCCGGCTCGGGAAAATTCTTTAATGCTTCGGATCCTCAATTAGTACCGACCGAAAAGGTCGGCGGATTTAATCAGACTCAAAGTGTAGAAGCAGACAACCGCTCGCTTATATTATTTGACAGAGGTGATGAGATAAGTGTACAGGCAGGAGATGAAGGAATCAGATTCCTCTTTATTTCGGGCAAACCTTTGAAGGAGCCAGTCGCCTGGTACGGACCGATTGTAATGAACACCCAGGAAGAGCTGGTAAGAGCTTTCCAGGAACTGCAGAACGGAAGTTTCTTAAAGAGCGGTTCCTCCAAATTGAAGGTATAAAGAGCAGGTAATCGGTAATCAGTAAACGGTTTATCCCGGCGTAGTTCCAAAGGAACGAAGCCGGGTAATCAGCAGCGATGATTTGATTAATTAATTTGAATTTGTAGGACTGCTGTCTGAATCTTCCTTTTTCCCCAAAATAAAAAAAACCCTCAAATACATTTATATTCGAAGGTTTAATTAAGTGCGGAGAGAGAGGGATTTCCGTTCCGATTTTCAATAGGAACGAGACCTCGTCCCGGTTAAACAGGGACGGGCGAACCCTCGATAGTCGTAAGACTCCGCCGCCGGCCTCGTCAGACCGACCAGGTCTAACGGATTAGAGTCTTACGGACTCTAGCGAGCAGTTTACCCACTATGACGGTTTAGTCCGATTCCGTTTTTACGGAATCGGGATCTCGTCCCGATAAAATCGGGACGGACAAACCGTTGCCTTCAGCCAGGTATAGGGATAATAATTCACGAATTTTCTTTCTTCCAATATTCAACTTATACCATTTTTCTTTTTTCATTGCTTCTGCTCTTGACAAAAATGGCTCGGAATGTATTAGAATCCAAGGCCTGTATGCTTTGGTGGATCTTACTCTTCCGGAATTATGTTTTGTCAAACGATCAGAAAGATTATTCGTCTGCCCGACATAGGTTCTATTGAATGAAACAGAGTACAGGATATAAACAAAATAATTTCCCACCTGGCGGAGAGGGAGGGATTCGAACCCTCGATAGCAGTTTACCCACTATGACGGTTTAGCAAACCGTTGCCTTCAGCCACTCGGCCACCTCTCCGTTAGCTGAATTAAATAAAAATTTAAAGCAAAAATAATACTTAAATTACAATATTAAAAACTATCTCCTTGTGCAAAAAGGATTTTATTTTCAGATTTGTTCAATTTTTATCATTTCTAAACTCTTATATTGAACTACTTCTTTTATTTTAGTCCTTATGGTAATCAGAAAAGCCACATTAGAAGATATTAGCGAGCTTGTCCGGGTAATTAATCTTGCTTACAGGGTAGAAGATTTCTTTATTAATGGCGACCGGACTAATGAAACGGATATACGAAACCGGATGCAAAAACCAAATGCACAGTTTCTTATCATTGAAGATGAAATAACTAACAATTTAGCAGGTGCAGTATATATTGAAATTAGAAACAAGAGGGGTTATTACGGGCTGCTTTCAATTGAGCCCAAATATCAAAAAAAAGGATTAGCTAAAAGACTTATTAATGAAGTTGAAGAATATTGCCTGAAAGTAGGCTGCAGTGATATTGATATCGATGTAGTAAATCTAAGAGAAGAATTACCCCCCTTTTATGAGCACCTGGGTTATCATTTTACGGGAGAGACTAGTGCTTTTAAGGATATATCCAAATTAAAAAAAGAAGCTCATTTTCTATATATGACAAAGAAATTGAAATAAAAATGAGAGGCGGAGTAAAGTAGGTGTGCAGCATCTGTCATTCCGAGAAATCTCGGAATCTTTCGAACCAATATTGAATAAAAAGGAGATTATATGTCCGCATTCATAATTGTTGAAGTCAAAATTAAAAATCATAAAGAATATGAAGGATATAAGAAGCTTGTTCCGTCTACCCTGGAGAAATACGGCGGGAAATTTATAGTCCGCGGAGGTAAAACTGAATCTCTCGAAGGAAATTGGAACCCGGAAAGGTTTGTCATTCTTCAGTTTGAAAGCATGGAAAAAGCAAAAGCCTGGTGGAGCTCGGAGGAGTACAGCCGCGCTAAAAAGATCAGGTATAAAAATGCCGAATCAAAAATGCTGCTGGCTGAAGGGATGTGAGAAAATTGCGGATTGCGGATTTCGGATTGCGGATTGATTTAGGAATTAGGTAGTTAGTTTTAAAATTCTGCGTAAAATGGCAACAATTTTTTTTAGTATATGTGTAAGTTT
>DATKLQ010000069.1:0-5532 GCA_035542335.1 Ignavibacteriaceae bacterium
TCTTTTATCGTATACTTCAAGCCCGGCATCTTCATTAAGAAGAAATAAATTATCATTTATTATCTCTATATTCATAGTATACCGTACAATATTATACTGACGAACTATTTTAGGATTGCCGGCATCAGACAAATCTATAATCTCCACATTTGAATACAGGCCTCATACATAAATTGAATCTCCGTTTAACGTAAGTTGGCGATCCATCCTAGTAATCGGTAACTGCGAAATTATTTTAATATCGGTGATATTAGTTAGGTTAAGAATATAAATCCCATAGTATTGGTCTGAAAGAATTGCGTAATTTTTGTAGAATTCAATTGTCTCCGCAGAATTACACTGAGTAAAAGTAGATTTTAAAACAGGAGAAGCAGGATTTGAAATATCAAAAATTCTAAGACCATGATAATTATTGCAAAAAAATAAATAATTATCTTTTATTTTTATTTCTTCTCCACCCTCACTTTCATAAGCAAATATTTCCCGGGGATTAAAAACGTTGGAGATATCAATAACTACAAATCCATAGTAAACGTCTGATACAAATGCGTAGTTATTAAATATATCATTGTCTCTCGCCACAGACTTTGTATTATAATTACTAACAAATACTCGATTTTTAATATCAGATATATTAATGATGCTTAAACCGGCAGCACTATTTGCAATTAATGCATATTCCCCAAATATCTTAATACTTACAATAGCTGAAGGGGTTAAAATTTTCGATAATAACTTTGGATTGCTGTTATCAGTAATATCAAAAATATACAAGTAACAACCTCCGCCGACAAATGCTTTATTATTATCTATACACATACCGGAATTTCTGCCATCTCCAATTCTTCCCAACAAACTGACATTTTTAAATAAATACTGACCATACTGATCGGAGTAATTTAGAATTATAAAGATATTTATCAGTAATAATATTTTAATGACCTTCATATAATCTCCGGTTAAAGGACGTAAAACTTATTTCCTACGATGTTTTAGTATTATCAATACTGAAATTTTATTTTTAAAAAATAATGCTAAGATTATAGCTCATTACCGAAACCGTTTCTTCGCCCGATTCCTTTCCGAACCAATTCAGAAAATGATATTTGATGCCTGCATCTAGCCCGATAACGGGGAGTATCGTTAATTCAGCGCCGATTCCGATTGCGATTCCCAATCTTGATCTTGAGCCCGATCCGGTGAAGGTTACTGGTAAATTTCCTCCTTCGAAAGATAGATCACCAAAATTATTATATTCTAAATCTGCTGCCAGATAAGGGGATAAGGGCCCGGGTATTATCTGGTATTCGGCACCTGCACCAATTGTCCAGATGGATTGAGAAGTTTTAATATCACCGATCGGAGTGGATTGATCGCCGGAAAAATGGGAATATATTATTGAGCCTACAGGAGTAAGCGGGAATAATGGAATGCTAAGCTTCAGCTTCGCCCCGATATGATATCCACTTGATAATCCTAAACCGCCTCCGATTATATCTTTGGTATAGGCATCGGGTGCCTGTACAGTAGAGAGCCCTCCACCGATTCCGAAAGTCTGCGGAAAAGATACGGCACTAAAGCTTGCTATGAACAAGATTATAAAAAAGGAAAAATGCTTCATTTTATCCTCCTAAGAATATTTACATAAACATAAATAAATTATTTCAAATTAAAATTGGTGGTCAACATTATGGTTCTTTTAATATCTTTCTTTAAATGAATCACTGTATTTCTTTAAATGACTTGACATTATGAATTGTAAAAACCTATATTTACTGAGCTTTTTCTATCCGGAATGAAGGGCTGAGTTGATTTTAAGCAATATAAAAATTAGTTGTAATTTGTTTGCTGAAGTTTTTGAAATATCCTCCGGTTTTGTAAAAAGGAATAAATACCTGCTCCGTCAATTCTATGCTGCCGGGAAACTTTTTTCAATAACCTTCCTCCTGTACTTAATCTTTTTTGAAGAATATTCTTTTTATTCACAGGATAATACACTATTTAATTTTATTGCCGGGATAATATTTGCTGCTGCCGTTTCAATTGCATCGATAATTTTAGAGTTTTTGACTTTATCCGGTTCAATAGCTGCTTTTATTATAGCAGTTCCCATTTTCGGGTTCGGGGGAATTAAATGGAGCGCGCCGATTCTTACTTTTTTCATTCTCTCAAGTTTGCTTTCAAAGCATAGAGAAAGCAGAAACCCCGGGTTAAAAGATTTATCTGTTAAATCTGACCGGCGGGATCATGTCCAGGTATTGGCAAACGGAGGAACTGCCGGGGTACTTATCATTATAAACCAAATTTTTTTTCAAAGCCGGCCGGAACTAATCTACTTTCTTTTCGTCTCATCTATAGCGGCAGCTTGTGCAGATACATGGGGTACCGAGACAGGGACATTTTTTAAAAAGAGAACCGTAGATATCTTAAACTTTAAAGTCGTTGCGCCCGGTTCATCAGGCGGGATTTCGATGCCCGGAACATTGGGCGCAGCAGCCGGAGCATTAATTATTGCGCTTTCTTCTTTATTTTGGATAAGGCAAAATATTTTTAATAATATTTTCTTGATCACTGCTGCGGGATTTTTAGGAAGCATAGTCGACAGTGTTCTGGGAGCATCAGTGCAGAGAAAAAATATTTGTACAATATGCCGTAAGATTACCGAAAGAGCGGAACACTGCGGGGTAGCTGTAAGGAATTATTCCGGTTTTAAATGGATTTCAAATGACGTCGTAAATCTTTGCTGTTCCGTTTCAGGCGCGTTGTTTACATTACTAATTAAATTAGCTTGAAATTTAAATGATTAGAATAATAATTGCATTAATCACGTTTTGCTGCAGTATAGGTCTTCCTCAAAATGATGCCGACTTGTACCGCTCAGGGATGGACGCATATAATTCAAAGCAGTACGCGGAAGCATCCAGGCTGCTCGAGCAGTTTTTTATCAATTATGATTTAATGGATGAGCAATATGCGGCAGCAAAATATTTCTCTTCCGACGCGCTTCTGAACATTGGCCAGGAGGATGCGGCGGCAGCCGGATTTGAGTTCATTGTAAATAATTTTAATTCGACAAATTTCAGGGAGATTTCCCTTTACAAGCTGGGAATCATTTATTTCAATAAGGGTGAATATTATAAATGCAGAATTAATTTTGATCAGCTTATTGATGAATATCCCGAAACCGAATATACCGGAACTGCGCGGTATTTTATAGGAGAATCATTTATTGCGGAAAATAAATTGGATGAAGCTTTATCCTTTCTTAAAGAAGCAGTGGAAAATAAAAGAAAAAACAAGTACATAGATTATTCAATATACAGCCTTGCATCGCTTTATGAAAAAACAGGCGATTATGAAAATGCCGTAAAATATTACGACAATCTTCTTTCTTATCATAAAGAGAGCAGCCTTGCTCCGTTTGCGCAAATCTGTATCGGAGTATGCTATTTTAAACTAAAGGATTATCAATCCGCTATTGTCGAGTTAAGCAATCCGCTTTTAAACGAGCTTCCCCAGGATTTATACCCGCAGAGCCTTTACCTGCTCGCAAACTGTTATTACCGGGTCCAGGAATATGAGAATGCGGAAAAAACCTATCTGAAAATTATTCAGGGCTATCCAGGTTTAGAAAACGATAAGGATATAAGGTACGGCTTGGCCTGGGCTTACTTCCAGGAAAATAAATACAATGATGCCTATAATATTTTTGATTTCCTATCGGCCGGTGACGACAGCATTGCCATAAAATCATTTTATTGGAAAGGTGAAGCCAAGCGTTATGCGGGAAAGGAATCTGAGGCGTTAAATATTTATAAAGAGTTTATGAAGAAATACCCGGATGCAAAAATTGCAAGCGGCGTCCAATACCAGCTAGGAGTTCTTTCCTTTAATGAAAAAAACTTTGAGAATGCGGAGAGCTTTATAAATGATGCACTCAGCTCCGGAGACGGAAGAGTGAGAGCTAGGGCTTATACTCTGCAGGGTGAAATCGAACTGAATAAAAGGGAATACGATAAGGCAAGGCAGAGCTTTGAAGAAGCAATTAATATTTCGGTAACCTATCCCGATATTAAAAAACGGGCGATGCTCGGGTTTGGTGCTTCCCTTTATTATTTAAATCAATATGCCGATGCGGTATCCAACCTTGAACAATTAGCTGAAATCGATCCCAGCTTTGAAAAGGATAAGGCAAATTTTTATCTTGCCGAATCTTATTTCTATAAAGGAAATTATAAGGAAGCTATTAATTGTTACAATAAAATTGCTCCTTCTAACAAAGAGCTTGCCCCTTCTGCGCTTTACGGGAAAGGATATTCTTATTTCGATTTAAGGGATTTTGACAATGCGGTTTTATGCTTTTCCGAGTTTATAAAGAAAAACCCTAAGGATAAGAATTTTACTGATGCCAAAATGCGACTGGCCGATAGTTATTACGGCTCAAAAAATTTTACGGCTGCCGGGAAAATCTACAGGGAGCTTTTTAATATCAACCCTGAACAGGAAAATAATCCTTATTTGAATTACCAATATGCGCAGGCTTTATTTAAATCGGGCGATTCGGAAGGTGCATACAACCAATTTAAAAATATTCAGCAGAGGTTCCCGGAATCGCAGTATGCCGATGAATCTCTTTACCTGCTGGGCTGGATCCGTTTTCAGCAGAATAAATACAGGGAAGCAATTTCGAATTACCGGAATGTTTTAACTGTATACCCTGGCAGCAGCCTGGCTCCCGTAATCTATTACTCGATAGGCGACACCTATTTCAATATGGAAAAATATGATTCCGCAATAGTAAATTACCAGAAACTATTGACTAGCTATCCTTCGTCCGATTATGTTTTCGATGCGGTTAACGGCCTACAATACTGCTATGTTGCAAAAGGAGAGCCTGATAATGCTGTTTCTCTTATTGATGAATTCGTGAGCCATAACCCGGGTTTAAGCTTTTCCGACCAGATACTCTTTAAAAAAGGTGAAATTTATTACAGTCAAAAAAAATATGAAGAAGCAAAAACAAGCTATAAGCAGTTTGCGGCTGATTATCCCAAAAGCGAGCTTATAGCTGAAGCATATTACTGGATTGGTAAATGCGCCCAGAACTTAAAGCAGAACGATGAGGCTGTTGACAATTTCAAAAAAGTATTTGAGTCCTACCCTAAGAGCGAAATTGCCGCATCTGCAGTTATTGAACTGGGGAACACCTACAACAGCATGAAAAATTTTGCAGGGGCGGAAGGTATTTATGACAAAGCACTGGATAAGCTCGGCAACGATTCACCGAGAGCCGCCGAGCTGCTATATATGAAAGGCATGACCCTGGTTAATAAAAAAGATTACTCCAACGCTTACGAAGTCTTCGATGAAATAGTTCTATACCATAAAGAAAGCATTTTTGCGGATAAAGCTAAACTTGAATTGGGTTTTATTGATCTCGCAGCAGGTAGATATCCGAATGCAGAAATGTATTTCAAAGGACTTGCCGATACGCGCAGCGATGATTTAGGTGCCAAAGGACAGTACTATTAT
>DATKLQ010000070.1:0-2783 GCA_035542335.1 Ignavibacteriaceae bacterium
GAAGAGAAACCCGGTTACCGTTCATCAAACCAATTCTTAATGCCCCGGGATCGCCGCTTTCATCTATTGGACCTTCGTACTGTTTACTTTGTGCATTCAGTATGCCGGCGGTGAAAACGGCCAATACAAAAAATCTAATAAAGTTTCGGAAATACATTATTAACTCCTTGATCATTTCATTTCATTAATTTTCCTAAAATGTAAACTCTAATCCAACTTTAACAGAACGGGGATTAGAATATGGAGATGGATTTTTATATAGATCATATATAGTTGTAAAATTACTTCTGTATCCTGCAATATCAACATCTCTAATGATTGCCTGGTTGGCTCTGCCGGTTGTGGAGTTAACTCCATACTCGTTTAATGCATCCAGCAGGTTATAAATAAGAACCTTTAAGTTTGAGGATAATCCGCCAAAAGTAAATAACTTGATATTAGCCTGTGCATCTATGGAAAATAAAGTAGGCATTGTAGAATTATTAGGATTAAGATGTACAAGAGACAAAGGACTTTCTGTAATTGGAGTCCATGTATATGGATTACCTGAATCAAGACGGCCTATTATTGAGACATTAAAATCCTGAGTATTATAAGCAAGAGTTATATTTAAAGTATGCCTTTGATCCCACGACATCGGAATAAGAACATTAACGGGATCTAGTGAACTGCCGGCACGGCTGAAAGTAAAAGTAGGATTATCGGCATTCCCCCTTGTATACTGCAGTGTATAATTTATCCTGGCCATGAACGTGCTTGAAATAAAATCATACTTCAGCTCAAGCCCTCTTGAATTTCCATAATCTTTATTGCTGTACAGCCCGTATTTAATAGCATTAAAGGTTTCGTAAAAATCTGTACCCAGCAGATCGTAAATATCTCTGTAGAATACGGCAACTTCAAAACTCATATTATTTGCAACCTGCATCCATAAACCGCTTTCATACTGAATGGTTTTCTGCGGTTTAACATTCGGATTACCCATTAAAGTGGAGAAATCAGATGTACCAATAATATGTTCGTAGTTTTGAAATAGGGCATAAAAAGGAGGCATTTGAAAAAAATGTCCATATGAGAAACGGAGCAGCGCTATATCACCCAGCTTATAAGAAATTCCAAAACGGGGGCTGAATTGATAAGAGGGCTTCGATTTCAGATAAACACTCATTTTTTCAGGATTGTTTGGAAAGTTTAACTGATTACCGGGATTTCTATATTGAGAAGGATAGGTTATATTTGCATCACAATAATCATATCTAATCCCTACATTAATAACCATATCCTCGAATTCCATTTTGTCCTGCAGGTAGGCAGATAACTGGCGGGGTTTTACATCATATATATCTGTAAAAATTGACTTATCTAAAATTAATTCCGGTTCATAATAAAGATATTTTCTTTTAATGCTAAAATTGACAGTATCAATTAAATATATATAATCATTGACGTTGGATGTGTTGTAATATTTATTTCTAATCGATGTATTAAATCTATGAATTATGTATTGAGTAAAGTCGATTCCTGTTTTAACAACATGATTATTATTTATCTGCCAGGTTAAATCCAATTTTTCATTAAAATTTTTTTCCCAATTCTCATTCCAGTTTCTTGCCATTCCTCCGGTGGAAAAGCCCGGGCCATTGGATCCGGTGTCGTAAAGATCATGAATATATCGTGCATCCAAAGGATTCTTGAACATATAATTCGCACTCCATGAATAAAGAAAACTCGATTTAAATTCATAAAAGAATGAATGAGATAAAGTATGATTTAAAGTACCAGTAATAAAATGAGACCTGTTATAATAGCTGCCTCTTCCATCCGGGTTATATTTATAAAAAAAGTTATATCCCTTTCCTTCATTATTATTGAATGAATAATCTATTGATGTTCTTATAGCTTCCGCAGGATAGAATGACAATTTTCCGAATAGAGTTATGGACTTATTAGTTTCCATCGGAACAATTGCATTGTCACCCGTATGTTCACTGTACCAGGCCAATGAATCATTAGAAGTAAAATCACTGAAGTTATCGGGCATAAAACGCCTGATACCGTTTCGCGGACCGGAATTATCCTGAAATCGTCCATTAAAAACGAAGGAGATAAGATCGCTTACAACGGGTCCTTCAAGAAACAGAGAATAGTCTTTGCTTCTAAAAAAATCAGAATTCTTTAATCCAAAGAAGATATCATCGTGCGTTGTATAAAAATTGCTTGTATTAAGAGATGTACTTGCGCGAAATGTATTACTTCCGCTTTTTGTAATTGCATTTACAACACCGCTCATCGCCCTGCCGTATTCAGCATTAAAAGTACCGGTTATAACCTCCACTTCAGAGATGGTTTCATTTTCTATTGTAACGGTTTTATTGTTGCCGAAGGCTTCATTTACATTAACACCATCTATTAGATATGCAACTTCGTCCCATCTTCCTCCGCGGAAATGGCCTCTTACAACTCCAGCTTGCAGATTAACAACAGCATCAATGCTTTCAACCGGCATAAGTTCCATATCTTTTGCAGTAATATTTCGTATTGAGCTGGTTTGATCTTTCTTGGATTGAATGCGGGGAACTGTAATAACTACCTCCTGGCTTTGAATAGCAGAGGCTTTAAGTTTAAAATCGGCTGAAGTCGTCCGGTTAACCGATACTGAAAGCTCCTCGTAAATTACTGTTTCATATCCTACACTGCTTGCCTTAAGCCTGTAGATGCCGGGAGGTATGTTCAGAATATAATAGATTCCCTTATTATCTGCCGCCGCTCCAAACGGGGTTCCT
>DATKLQ010000071.1:0-5820 GCA_035542335.1 Ignavibacteriaceae bacterium
TCTGTTATTTTTTCAAGCTCCAGAAGAGTTTTTGAATTTTTATACGCCATTACTCTTTTTGCTTTAAACGGACGGGCAAATGCGGCATCTTTCAAAACAGTAATTAAAACCGGGAGCGAGGATTCGAGGATTTCAAATCCGCCATCAATTTTTTTCTTTACTTTAACCGAAGATTTTTTTACTTCAATAATTTCTTCTACATAGGTTACCTGCGGAATATTTAATTTATCGGCTGTTTGCGGACCGACCTGGGCTGTATCTCCGTCGATTGCCTGTCTGCCTGCAAAAATAAAATGATAATCCCCAATTTTTTTAATTGCTTCAGCCAAGACGTAAGAAGTAGCAAGTGTATCGGCACCGGCAAATTTTCGGTCGCTTATCAAGTATGCTTCATCGGCGCCCATATAAAGGCATTCGCGCAAAACATCGGAAGCACGGGGCGGACCCATTGTAATTACCGAAACCTTCCCGCCGTATTTATCCTTGACCTGCAGTGCAAGCTCAAGTGCTACCCGGTCCTCGTGATTAAATATTGCAGGAAGCTTTGCCCTGTTTACCGTGCCGTCTTCCTTCATTACTTGTCCCGATATATTTGAAGTATCCGGGACCTGCTTTACCATTACGATTGAGTTGAACATAGTAGATTTATGATTTAGGATTTTTGGTTTACGAATTAATTATGCCTTATTCCGGTCCTCTTGGAGTAGTAGAGTGAAGATACTGGATGCTGGATGCTTGATTCTGGATACCGGATTCCAGATTCCCGATACCAGAAAAAGATAATCCGTTATCTTGTATCCGGAATCCGGCATCATTCCATTATTCCAACATTCCATTCCAATGCTCCAATGCTCCATTAATCCACCGGAGGCTATCAATGTAAGCATAACTCTTTCAATTTATATTCCAAAAGATAATTAATCTTCATTAATTGTGTAATTGAACTAAAAAAGAAATTTTTTAACAAATCCTTTTCAATTTGAAGAGCTTAATATTTTTGATTTTCTAAATGATGGGAATGAGCAGGTTGGTTGTAGGTTGTTGGTGGTTAGTTGCAGGTTGTAGATTATCAAAAAACAATTAACCTTTCGGATAATCCTGCTAATCTTGCCCTGAGGATCCTTCGGATAATCTTATAATCATTTAATCCAACTACTACAATTGTTTATTCTCTATCTAAAGCAAGTGATATAACATTAAAGGTTTATGATGTGCTTGGAAGAGAAATAGCTACTCTCATAAATGATTTCAAATCCGAGGGATGGCACTATGTTCAATTTGATGCCTCATCACTATCAAGTGGAATTTATTTCTATCGTATTCAGGCTGGTAGTTTCATTCCTCTCTGCACCCGAATGATTCTTTGAAGGCATACGGATAAAAACAATGAAATATCCGCTTCTCACCCGATTAGGAAGCTTGCTGCTTCCGGGGATATTGCGGATTTGAGGGAAATTACTAAAGATATCCCTATAGAGAAGGTGGGCGAGTTTGTAAAAAAAGATTGAGGAATATAAAAAATCTATCATTCAATCGGTATAATCATTATTCAATCACTATTATTGCATAAAGGAATTTATGCCATTATTCCAACATTCCATTATTCCAATATTCCAACTTTCCAAGGTTTGCTTAATGCGGAGTACTTATATATTCAATATATCATTATAAAGTATAAACGCCATTAATAGAAGCAGAATTACAAATCCTACATTCTGAATGGCTACTTTTACTTTAATCGGGATTTCTCTCCTTATTACCCCTTCAATAATAATTATAAGAAGATGGCCGCCGTCCAAAACAGGGAAAGGCATAATATTAATGATTGCCAAAGTAAGACTCAGAAGTGCAATAAAACCAATGAATGTGCTGATTCCCGAATTTGCAGATTTTACAGCATATTCAGCAATCCTAATCGGGCCGCCGAATGCTTTGCCGAATGCAATCTCGCCGGAAATTACTCTGCCCAGCATAGTGAATGTCAAATCGGTTACCCGTTCAATATCTCTCCAGCTGTAGTAAAAAGATTCAAAGAAACCGTAAGTTTCGGTTTTTGTTTTACCCTTAAAATTCTGTGCAATTAAAACTCCGATTTTCCCTTCTTTATCAGGCGTTGCACTGAGGGAGATAGTATCTTTATCTCTTAAAACAAAAAGATTAATAGATTCACTTTTGTGTTTTGAAATTATTCCGACTGCCTCTTCCCTCGTCTGTATCTCATCCTTATTAATTTTAACAACGAGATCTCCTTTTTTAATTCCCGATTTTTCTGCCGGCGTTTCCGCAAGGACACTGTCGATAATGGGCGGCTTTAAGCCTTGAGGAATCAGCAGAGGGAGTTCGCTTTGCTCAGGAATTCTTGATCGCGGAATATTTAGGATGACTGTCTTATTTCCTCTTCTTAACTCAGCATTTACATTTTTCCCCATCGTATTAATAAACATCTCTGCTTCGAGCTGATTCCAGTTATCAATTTTAACGTTATTGACGGATATTATTACATCACCGGTTTTAAACCCGAGTGAATCGGCAGTGCTGCTCGGCTCTACGTAACCTATAGTCGTGGTATCAATTATCTGTTTCCCCTGGAAGAAATTTGCAAACCAGAAAATTACGAATGCAAGCAGGAGATTCATGAGTACGCCGGCGGTGATTACAAAAATCTTTTTATGAACAGGCTTTGAGCGGAATTCATACGGCTCCGGTTTTTTATTAGCAAACTCGGTATCAAAACTTTCATCGACCATGCCGGCTATCTTAACGTAACCCCCAAGAGGCAGAAGTGATATCCTGTAATCGGTATTGCCCTGCCCGTCGAAATCTTTAGGCAGTTCGCCGAATGTAAAGCCTGTTATTTTATTCCAACCGAAGAGTCTTTTCCCGAATCCGATGGCAAAAACATCTGCCCGCATCCCGCTCAGCTTAGCCGCGGCAAAATGCCCGAATTCATGAACGAATACCAGAATTCCTATTGTAATAGCAAAGTAAACGATGTAATCCAGTAACAAAAAAGCTTCCTTCGAGAAATTCTTAAATATGGATACCTATATAATTAACTTTCCTTTTAAAAAAAAGGATGCTAATCTCATCTTGATTATCAATTTTAAAAATACCGGAATTATAACTCAGGTAAAAGGAGATTATTCGGCAGGAAGATTCAAAACATACTCCCGGGTTAAATTATCATATTGGAAAATAGAGTCTAATTCATTGGGAATGTATTTTACGGACGTATAAACTTTATCCAAGGCCTTTTTTATTAAATAAGGGATCTTTGAAAAGGTGATATTGCCTTTCAGAAAACGATCGACGGCGATTTCGTTTGCGGCATTCAGGATGATCGGACTGCAGCCCCCGGTATTCAAAACATCATATGCCAATTTTAAGCATTCAAATTTTTCCAGGTCAGGCTCTATAAAGCTTAGGCTTTTTATTTTCTTAAAGTCGGTTTTTGGGTACTGGTTAGGCAGTCTTTCCGGGTAAGTCAGGGCATATTGAATGGGCAGCCTCATATCGGGCAGGCCGAGCTGGGCTTTTATTGATCCGTCGGCAAATTCCACCATTGAATGAATAATCGACTGTGGGTGAATTACAACCTCAATTTTTTCCTGGCTCATGCCGAACAGCCATTTAGCTTCGATTACCTCAAGCCCCTTATTCATCATCGATGCTGAATCAATAGTGATTTTATTCCCCATTTTCCAATTAGGATGATTGAGCGCATCTTTAACCTTAACATTGCAGAATTCTTTTTTATCCAGGTTTAGAAACGGACCTCCGGAAGCTGTAAGTATTAATTTTGAGACCTGGTTGTTCTTCTCTCCTTCAAGGCATTGATAAATAGCGCTGTGCTCCGAATCGACAGGAATAATCTGAGCGTTATATTTCCTGCTTAATGAAGTAATGAGCTCGCCTCCTACAACAAGGGTTTCCTTATTTGCCAGTGCAATTCTCTTCCCTCTTTTGATTGCCTCTACAGCCGGTGCAAGTCCGGCAAACCCGACCATTGCTCCGAGAAAAATGTCATAATCCATATTTGCGGCAATACTGATCAATCCTTCGACACCGGAAAAAACCTCGCATTTCGATCCGATGCTTTTTCTAAGAGTCTCTGCCAGAAGGGGATCTTTTACGGCAACTGCCGCAGGTTTAAATTCTTCGATTTGAGGTTCGAGGAGATCGATTCTTGTATTGACTGAAAGGGCGGCGGCTTTGAACTTGTCCGGGAAATTTCGTATTACATCGAGGGTATTTCTGCCTATCGAACCGGTAGATCCTAAGATTAAAATATTTTTCTGCAACAACGTTCCTTCGGGAATATTCACAATTTAGACGATGTTAAAGGTAAGGAAGAACGGGAATTTAAGCAACGGAGTTAGATTTACGAATTACGATTTATGATTTACGAATGCCGGATTAAGGATAACGGATACTGGATAACGGATACTGGTAAATCGGTTACGGTTACCCGCCATGTCTACGCCATGTCGGGGCAGGCGAGACCCGTTTCGAACGGCGGTTACGTTTAGCGTACTTTATCCGTCAGACGCTTTATCCAAAGGATCCTTCGGACGATACGGGCTTCGTTACCGATTGACGCTAAACCAACTTTGATGCTGGATACTGGATTCCGGATGCTTGATGCTGGATAGGCGAGAGATTTCGAATTGCTTCCGAAATCCGAAATTCGAAATTCGAAATTCGAAATCCGCAATTCGTTGGCACTTTTATTCAGCTTTGTTAACTAAGTCTCATGCTAATATTATTTATTCAATAAGTGGCAATTATTTGATAAATCTTTTTTAATTTAATAAACAAACAAATTTTAGGGAGTTGCCATGAAAACTTCAAAGCTCTTTTCTCTCTTCATCTTATTTGTTTTTTTAACAGGGGAAGATCTTGCATTGCCCCGTTTCGCATTAAGAATGAATGCACAATGCACCGAATGCCATGTAAATCCCACAGGCGGAGAAATGAGGAATCACGGCGGCTGGTCCTTCGGTAAGAACATGCTGCCTATGGCTTCACCCCGGGATTATAAGATGAGCAATATGATCGGCGAGAATATTTCATTCGGAGTGGATTTCAGAACTCAGTATTTGTATTCGGCGGAAAAAAAGAAAACCGATTTCCAGAAGATGGAAGGAACTATTTATGCCAATGTAGATCTCTCGGAAGATATAAATATTTTTACCAGGTATGATTTCATCCAGCAGATCTTCGAGGGATATGGAGTGGCTAGAGTGCTGCCTAACCGGAGCTATATTAAAGCCGGTGCTTTTTCTCCAAACTACGGGCTGCGGATCGACGACCATACCGCATATACACGTGGCGGGGATTTCGGACTCCTATTTACTCCAAACAATCCAATCCAGGGATTAATATTTTGGCCTCAATATACTGAAATAGGATTGGAAACGGGGCTTTACTTTTCCAATTTTGCCCTGCTTACACTCAGCGCAGGCAAACCAAATTTCATCAATCCCCTTGCAGTAACATTTCCATTCGACAGAAAAAATACCGACCCTTCTTATACAGCTAACCTGCAGTTCACACCGCAGCTCGGCGGAGATAATACGGGACTTATGTTCGGAGGATCTTATACCAACTTTAAATATGATCAATTGAATAACTATAAAAATGCGAATATATTCGGCGGGTATGCCGGCTTCGGAATAGCAGGTTTTACTATCCTGGGTGAATTTGATGTTGCGAACGATTACATAAGTAAGGATTCCTCCTCAACTGCATTGATGATCGAAGGAGCTTACGAACTAATTAAAGGTCTTCAAGCAGTTGTACGATACGACAGATTTGATC
>DATKLQ010000072.1:0-4529 GCA_035542335.1 Ignavibacteriaceae bacterium
CAGGGAATTTCAGCGACGGATTGGTAAAGCAGGATAGGGCTTACGTTGTAGCCGGGGAAGTTCCTGCTGACGGCCATTATAAAGAGGAGATGAAACCTTTCTGGACAAACGTTCACCGGGCTCATTCAGGCTTTAAAGGAATTGTAAACAGCTATGAAAGCTATGAGAACATTCAGCGTTTTCTGTTCGGCAATATTAAAACGGAAATATCTTTAAGAAATATTCAATTAAATATTGAAAAGGAGCCGGGTACTAAATACTTCTACGATTTTGAATTTATGTTTTCTATCCGCAAGACAACTGTTTACCTGCACAGGAGAGAGCAGGATCCATGCGAAAATGCAATCCGGCTGGAATACGATAAGATCCCGCAGGAGCTTTTCCTACACACATTCTTCATGAATTCAGGGCTTAAGGATCCCGATTCAAATTTTTCCCACTTTTTAATTAAATTAAGAATCGTAGAGCATCGCGTAAAAGAAGGATTTTTATGGGATCACGAATATCCTGAAAGACCGATCTATAATGAAACTGCAGAAGTTCGTATCGGCGACAGTGACCCGGCTAATCCGGGCGATGAAATTGAATTCCGCTGGCTTTCAGACGGCGAAGCGTGGAGCAGAATTAATCCCGAGAACGGGGATTATCATTTCCATTTCCGCCAGGCAAATGCAATAACCGCGGAGATTGTTATTAAGGCAGGTCCATGGCCGGCTAATGAGCTTACCGTGGATGAGTAGGTAAGCTGTGAATAACGGATGTTAGTTCAAGTTCAGGTTCAAGTTCAAGTTCAAGAAGTAGTAAGGGATAAACTTGAATCCACTTGAACTTGAACTTCTTTTCTCATTTTCAGCTCACATCGACCTTCTTCTCAACCTCAACTTTTTTTGTATCCTGGTCAGGTTTTTTGCCTGTGCCTCTAAGGCTTACAAATTTATTCAGCAGGTCGAACCAGAACGGCGCACCCAGGGAAATTGCAAGTGCAGTAATAAGACACCCGATTATATTTTCCCAAAATCGGCCGGTAAAATCTCCCCACGATTTCCATCCTAATCCAAACAGCTCGTTTACAGGCTCTATATCAGCTTGATAGAGACTATCGGCACGGCTGACTAAAAGATCTAATCTTTTCGCAGTAGTGCTGTCTGTCGAAGGCAGCCTGCCTTTAACATAATTCTCTGAAATATTTACAATCTGCTCCCTTGCTGCTTTATCGTTAGACAATTTATCGATGATTTTTATTGTATTTACATTGAAGGCCAGCGAAAGTATTAAACCGATTATAAGAATAATTACCTGGACTTGGCGTTTATACCATCCGGATGTCCGTTCCATCATATCGTTAAACCATTTTTCCAGGTTTGTTTTAAATTTCTCGATATTGCCGCCGGCTTCCTTTAGGAAAGAATTAATTAATTGAGCTGTATCGCTTTCCCACTTCGGCGCACCCGGCTTCTTCCCGAGTTCGTCAAGCTTTCCGTTTATGTTCTTAATTGATTCATCAAGATCAAACGAATCAATTCCTTTTAAAACATCCACAAGAATTTTTGAAAAGCTTTCTGAAGACATGTATGACGGCCTTTTATGAAAAACCCCGCTGCTCATGTATTTTAATAGGGGGTGCTTTAGAAAGTCGTTCAGAAGCTTTTGCTCAAGGGGAGTTTGTTCACTGTCGGTAAGCATTCTCTTTAAAGCCTTTCCCAAAGTACGGGCACGCAGACTGAAAAGAGAAGCAATCATCTCATTTATTATCGTAGTAAAGAGAGAATAAAGGACATAAATGAAAGAGAGCCCGATCATTACCTGCAGAACAACATTGTCAAACATGCTTATCCCTCATATCAATTATTAAAATATTTTTCTCTGATCTAAAAAGAAAAGGATTTTAGTTAAATGCGACCGCACCAATGACTATACCGACGGCAAGCCCTAACGCGCCGAATCCCAGGTATTTCCAAATATTCGTTAATTGTATTTTGTTTAAATCCGAATTTATTTCATCCAGCTTCAGCATTGCATTATCAAGCTGCTTGTTGGAATCTTCAAGCTTCCTGTTTGAATCGCTGAGCAAGGTTATTGAAGGCTGCAGATTAATTGAAGAAACCTTCTGCAGGCTGTCTGAAATCATTCTTAATCCTAAAGAAAGATCATCTATTGATTTGCCAATCTTTTCATATTCGGTAACTATCCGTAGTGAAAGGCTGTCTCTTTTCTGATAAACAAGAGCGAGGCTGCTGGAGACATCAATATAATCCTTCAGTCCTATTGCGATCTGTGTTGAGGTGCAGAGATTCTTCAGCGAAACTTTTTCCCCCGGTTCCAGCAGGTAAATTTTATTGAAGCTGTCTTTTACAAAAGCATCATCAAAGCTGATTTCCCCGGCTGATTTTGTTTCTACATTCTGCGGAAGAACCGATGATGTAAGAATCAGAATAAAAAAAAGATTTTGAATTAATGTAATGCGGATTTTCATTTTATTACTCCGAGGTTATGATACTGCGGCTCCTTTAATTCCTTAGGCTCTCCCGGGATTCTCTCCTTTATTTTGGCAATTTCCTCATCCAGCGTTTTTCTCTTTTCCTCAAGATCCTTCACGCTTGATCTGATTTTATTAAACTCCTGTTTGAGCTTATCATTCATTGAAATAAGATCGAGGTTAGTTTCCTCAATGGTTTTTTTCGCTTCGGTAAGAGCATCCTTAACTCTATTAATATTCTTTATTGTTTCCTTAATGCTGTCCTGCGCAGTAGTAACACTGTTTTTTACCGATGTTACTTTATCTTTTATTTCAGAAAAGCTGATGGCTCCGAAGATGAACAAACCGACCAGCAGAATTATAATTATAACGAATACCGTTATAAAGCTCTTGCTCATAGCACCTCCTTAGTTAAAATCGAATTGAGTCTGAGATGGTTTTATAAATTGAATATTGAAAATTGAGAGTTGAATATTGAAAATTATAAATGATCAATGAGCAATATTCAATCTTCAATGATCAATTATCTGGATTTAAGCACCTCCTTAATTAAAATCTAAATATGAATCATCAAAAGGATTGGTGGAATCCTTCATAGGAAAAAAATCTAAGATGGTTATGTAAAATTGAATATTGAAAATTGAGAGTTGAATATTGAAAATTATAAATGATCAATGAGCAATATTCAATCTTCAATGATCAATTATCTAAAGTTTAAAATTTCAAATAATCTTGAAGGAATACTAGAGTAAAGGGATTAAGAGTTCAAGCTCTCAGCCGAAGGTCATCAGACTCCGTAGAGTCTGACGGACTCTACGAGCTGATCCGCCTCTGGCGGAAAGATCAAGGTCAAGATCATGTTCAAGAAAGAAAGAGATTCATTACTCTAATAGACCAGGAGAATTAATCAAAAATAGTTTAATTATTTCTTATATTCCAAGAAGCTTCTGGAAATTTTAATTTATTTATTATATCGATCTGACTTCATTTTTTTGTACGATAAATGTCAGAGAACCTGTCGCCAAATTTGTCGGACAATCTTTCTGAGATAACTTAATTAGAAATTTCTCAGTCCATTTTGAGAATTTATTTGGAATGTAATTTGTATCTTAAAAGTGTAAAACACATTCTCTTTTTTCTGAAGAATTTAATAAGAACTTGAGGCAGCAAAATAAATGAAAATTATTTAACATAATTAATTAAATGTATATTGAGACCATGAGTAGACTATAAATAAAAAAGAATTGATTTTCTTTTAATTATTTAGGAAATTTAATTCAACAATTGGCGGGGATTGGCCAATGGAGATAAATAATAAAATATTCCTTCCTTTATTACTCCAGAGAATAATAATATTTATCCTGTATATTTCATTAAACAAGTATTTGAATAGGTATAAGGCAGAGTTAAAATACAGCATCTTCGTCTTGCCGTCATTTAATAATGAGTGGAGGTGCAGAACAAAAAAGAAATGTGTTTAACATTTTCAGCAATTAAAACGTATTAAATAGTGAAAGGTAAATAATGATAAATTTAAGAAGAATTTCTCTGGTACTGGTTGCACTTATTCTCAGCAGGTGTAAAGATAATCCGGTTGAACCAGCAAAGACCGAAACTCTTATACCTCTTAGTGTTGGGAATTATTGGCTATATCAAGGGTATTATCTTAACGATGATGGTTCTATAAATTTTCCTCAAGACCGAAAATATGGTTTTATTATCGATGACACTTTATCGCAAATAATTAATGGGCATAGAACATTGAATTATAAGTTATTTAATTGCGGAGAAGATTTAAAGCCTTATTACGATAAACCAGGTTCATTTGAAGGAAGTAAGCTTATATATCAAAATACAAATGGTTTAATTTATTCAGGAAATGAAAAGTATGATACAATAAAAATGATATTTAATGATTTAATAATTCCTTTCCCTGCAAAAATAGGTAGAGTTGTAAACGGCCATGTATTTTATTATTCAACTTTAGGAAATAATTCAAATGTGCCTGAGGATGTAGTTACTCAATATACTTGTGTCTCAACTGATTCATTAT
>DATKLQ010000073.1:0-25239 GCA_035542335.1 Ignavibacteriaceae bacterium
AGAAAAAAGTTTTGGATGTTGCGGAGGAGTTCGGATATACTCACAATTTAATAGCACAAAATCTAAAATCCAGAAAAACATTTACACTGGGAGTTGTTATCCCGGATTTGGAAAATAGCTTCTTCGCCTATGTAATAGACAGCATAATAGATACTGCAGCAGAAAAAAATTATAGTGTGTTTGTAACTGTTTCCCGGGAAAATCAAGACAATGAAAGACTTAATATTCAAAAGCTAATCGGAATGAGGGTTGACGGGTTATTAGTATGCGTTTCACAGCGAACCAATGATCCGCAGATTTTTAACCAGATAAAAAAACTGAACATCCCTCTTGTTTTCTTTGACAGGCAATTTGAAGGATTGCAGTTCCCTTATATTACCTTCGATGACAGATACGGGGCAGTTAATGCTTTGGAAAAAATTATAAAAGAAGGTTTTACAAAAATCGCTCATATAGCAGGTTATTTAAATGTAAGCATCGGCAGGGAACGTTGCGGCGGATATAAGGAAGCTTTGATAAAAAATGGTATTAAAATTAATCCTGAATGGATTATTGAAGGCGGCTTCGAAGTTAAAGACGGCTACAATGCTTTTATGAAATTATATTGTTCCGGTATTTTGCCCGAAATAATTTTTACCGTCAATGATCGGGCAGCATTGGGAGTATATCATGCCGCAAAAGAAGTCGGCGTAAAAATCCCTGAAGATATTGGGATAGCAGCGTTCGGATTTAATGAAATAGCGCAAACGTTTACGCCACCGTTATCAATCATTAATCAAAACCCCCGCAAAATAGGTTTCGCCGCAGCTAATATGCTTATTGAAAGAATTGAAAGCAAAAATATTGATAAGAAAAATCAAATGACGATAGAAGAAGAATTTCTGTGGAATAATTCTATTCTTAAAGGAAAATGAATGCGGAAAATAAATCAAGGATTCAGCTAATGATTAAAGATAAAGTAAATGGACAAAAAATAGACTCAATTCTAATCCCGGATCTTACTTTATATACTGGGGATAAAATTCCATGTATAGGACTCGGCACTTTCGGCTCAGATTCAGTGCCCCATGAAACTGTTGCGGATACAGTAAAAAAAGCAATTTATTCGGGGTACAGGCATATTGACTGTGCTTCGGTATACGGCAACGAGAAAAATATCGGTCATGTATTCAAAGAAATATTTTCCAGCAGCAATATAAAACGTGAAGATTTATGGATTACTTCTAAAGTGTGGAATGATAAGCATAACCAGGTTATCCAATCATGCAAACAATCTTTAACTGATCTTCAAATAGATTATCTGGATCTTTATCTTGTACACTGGCCATTCCCGAATTATCACCCCCCTAAATGCGATGTTTCTTCCAGAAGTCCTAATGCGATACCGTACATTCATAAAAATTATATGAATACCTGGCATCAGATGGAGAAGCTTGTTGAATATGGCCTGGTAAAGAATATCGGTACGTCGAACATGACTATTCCAAAACTGAAGCTTCTTTTAAGGGATGCAAAACTGAAGCCGGCTTGCAATGAAATGGAATTACATCCTCATTTTCAGCAGCAGGAACTTTTCGATTTTTGCACATTAAACGATATTCAGCCGATTGCTTACTGCCCGCTCGGTTCGCCGGGAAGACCCGATCGCGACAGAACCCCGGATGACACCATTGATCTTGAAGATAAAGTAATTCTTAGAATTGCTGAACGATTAAATATTACCCCTGCCCAGGTTGCTATTAAGTGGGCAATTCAACGCGGGCAAATTCCAATTCCGTTTTCCGTAAATCATTTTCTTGAAAATCTTGAAGCTGTTCTTAATGTTCAGCTGACTGAAGATGATATGCAGGATATATCTGAAATTGATAAGAATTGCAGGTTAATTAAAGGACAGGTATTTCTCTGGAAAGACAACCAGGACTGGAAAGATTTATGGGATTTAAACGGGGAAATAACTCCTGCTTAAAGAAATAATAACGTAGGTGATTCAATGAGTAAAATGTTTGGTGCAATTCTGCCCGGAAATAGTACCGTGGAATTAAAAGAATTTGAAATCCCTGTTCCCGGGCATGGAGAGGTTTTAATAAAAATGAAATCTTCAACAATTTGCGGTTCCGATATAAGATGCATATATCATGAACATCTCGGAAAAGGACCCGAAGGATATCAGCCGGGGATGATTGCAGGGCATGAACCCTGCGGCCAAATAATGGTAATAGGCCCGGGATGCCGCAGATTCAAAAAGGACGATCGCGTAATTGTTTACCATATTTCAGGGTGCGGGGTATGTAATGACTGTCGTAGGGGATATATGATATCCTGCACTAGTCCCTACAGACGCGCTTACGGCTGGCAGCGTGACGGCGGTATGGCTGAATATTTACTTGCTGAAGAAAAGGACCTTGTTTTCTTGCCGGATGAACTTAGTTATTCCGATGGTGCACAGGTTGCATGCGGGTTTGGAACCGTTTACGAAGGAATAGAAAAAATCGGTATCAGCGGAAATGATGCCGTACTGATTACCGGTTTAGGCCCCCTTGGCCTGGCATCGGCTATGCTTTGTAAAGCTATGGGTGCTCGAAAAATATTCGGGATCGAAATTATTGATGAAAGAATATCAATTGCAAAAGATTTGAGATTGTTCGATGATGTAATAAAAGCCGGTGAAAATAATGTCCTGCAAATCCGCGATCTTACCTCGGGGTATGGAGTTGAAAAATCTATAGATTGTTCTGCAAATAATAAAGCCCGTCTGGTATGTATTCAGGCAGCACGCAAATGGGGGAAGATAGTCTTTCTTGGTGAGGGAGGCACTGTTGAGTTTCAGCCTTCTAGGGATATAATCCACGACCAAAAAACTATTTTCGGTTCATGGGTAACAAACATCTGGCGGATGGAAGAGCTTGTTGAACGGCTGGTCCGTTGGAAATTAAAACCGGAATCACTAATTACTCACAAATTCAAACTGCACGAAGTCGGCAGCGCCTATTCATTAATGGCCAGCGGAAAGTGTGGCAAAGTTGCTGTCGTCTTTGATGAAGAAATTAAATAATAAAAAGGAATTTATAAGTTGCTGAAACATATACCAAATATTTTAAGCCCCGACTTACTAAAGATTCTCATGGAAATGGGGCATGGAGATGAGATTGTCATCGCAGACGGAAATTTCCCGGCCGCTTCTCTGGCAGCAAGACTAATCCGTCTTGACGGCCATAATGTGCCCGAAGTTTTGAAGGCAATATTGAAGTTCTTTCCACTCGATTCTTATGTCGAAAAACCTGTCGGATTAATGGCAGTAACCAAGGGAGATAAAATTACCCCTTTCATTTGGGAAAAGTATAAAAAAATAATTAATGAGAGTAAGGAACCTTTCACTGAATTTGAATACATAGAGCGCTTTGCTTTTTATGAAAGAGCAAAAAATGCTTATGCAGTAATTGCTACAAGTGAATCCGCTTTATATGCGAATATAATCCTTAAGAAGGGAGTAGTAGTTTAAAATTATTTTTACAGTTTAAAGGATAAAATATGACTTCAATACCTCTAGGTTTTTTCGATTGGATAATAATGCTTGTATATTTTGCATTTATTGCATGGATTGGGTTTTATCTGAAAAAGTTTACAAAATCCGACGACGATTTTTTTCTTGCCGGCAGAAGGAACAGCATGTGGGTTTGCGGCATTGCATTTATGTCCGCTAATATGGGTTCGATGGAAGTGATTGGTTATGCCGGGCAAAGCGTAAAGTACGGCTTATATGCCGCACACTTTTATTTAATCGGCGCTGTTCCGGCAATGTTGTTTCTCGGTGTTTTTATGATGCCGTTTTACTATCACAGCAGGATTAAATCTATTCCGGGGTATTTAAAAGCGCGGTTTAATGAAAGTGTCCGTGTGTTTAATGCCGGGATGTTTGTAGTTAATATGATTTTAGTTTCAGGAATTGCCCTTTACCTGCAGGCTTTAATCTTTCATACTTTTCTTGGATGGAACTGGGATTTAAGCATTTGGCTTTCTGCAATTTTTGTCGCCCTTTATGTTACACTTAGCGGCTTGCTTTCGGCAATGTTTACCGAAATTGTTCAATTCTTTTTGATATGGGCCGGAATTTTAATCCTTCCGATTTTAGGTCTGGCCGATATAGGCGGACCGGCGGAAATTTCTGCAAATCTTTCCCAAGGATTTAAAACTCTTTGGTCAACATCCGGAAGCCCGGCAGATAACCCGATGTATGTTACATGGGGAGGTCTGGTGCTTGGGTTGGGTTTTGCGATTGCATTCGGTTATTGGACAACGGATTTCCTGATTATCCAGAGAGCTTTCTCCGCTAGAGATTTACGCTCAGCCAGAATGACTCCCATTATAGGCTCTTATTTCAAGCTTCTCCTTGGTGCTGTCGTTGTTTCTACCGGAATGATTGCTTTAGTATTAATTAATGATCAATCAAGCGGGTTTAATTTGCTGATTGAAAACGGAAAAACTAATTATGATTCCGTGCTGCCTTTGCTCATGCAAAGATATTTTACTCCCGGTTTAATTGGTGTCGGTGTAACTTCAATGGTTTCGATGTTTATGGCCGGCATGGCCGGCAATATGAGCTCTTTCAACGCTGTCTGGACTTACGATATCTATCATTCAATTATAAATAAAAACGCTTCACCGCAAAAACTGTTGCATGTGGGAAGAATAGCAACTGTTGCCGGAATTATCTTAAGTGTTGTCGGTGCTTATATTGCACGTAGTATGCCAACTGTTATTGATTACCTGCAGGCTATCAGTTCAATGTTCCTCTCTCCTTCGGTCGCTATTATTATCCTTGGCATGTTCTGGAAATTTATCACTCCCAAAGGTGGATTATGGGGAATGCTGTGTGGAACAATCATCGCTGTTGCATTATTTATCGCACAAGAAATAAAGTTAATCCCTGTCGGTTTTGTAATTCCCGGTTTCAGCGGAGCCGATTCGCAGTCTTATATGGCTGCTAATTTTTGGCGTGCAGTTTGGGCATGGTTAATTTCTATGGGAACGGCTGTATCGGTAAGCTTTTTTACAAAAAACAAAACCGACGAAGAGCTGCGCGGTTATGTAAAAGGATTGGTTGATAAGAACGAGAAGGCAGTGGATAAAGCTGCCTGGAATAAGAAACCGGAATTCTGGGCCGCAGTTACACTGGTAATTTTCATAATCATAAATATTTTACTCTGGTAGGAGAAGAAGTTATGAATACTGAAAAAGGAATGAAAAGCATCTGGTATTTTGTAGGATTAATAATGTTCATAATCGGTATTATTGTTTTTGCAGCCGGCGTTTACGATTTACTAAATCCAACAGCTAAAAACATAAGACTTGCCGAGCTTCATACAAATATTTGGTGGGGAGCATTAATAGCAGTAGTTGGCTCAATTTATATTTTAAAAAATAAAAATAAATTTGCCGGTGAGTAAGTAAATTTCATGAACTCTAAACTTCTGATTTCTATTTTCATTTTACTTTCATTTTTAGAATTAAATGCACAAAGTAATACATTTCTCAAGTTATGGTATATCCGGCCGGCTAAGCAATGGGTTGAAGCTTTGCCTCTCGGCAACGGGCGGCTTGGCGCTATGGTTTTCGGAGACCCTTTCCGGGAACAAATTCAGCTTAATGAAAATACTATCTGGGCCGGGCAGCCTTACCGCAACGATAATCCCGATGCAAAGGAATCTCTATCAAGAGTAAGACAATTAATTTTTGAGGGCAAGTATGGTGAAGCTCAGGACCTGGTGAATCAGAAATTTATAAGCAGAAATTCTCAGGGAATGCCTTATCAGACTGCAGGGTATATTAATCTTTTATTCCCCGGACATGAAAAATATACAAATTATTACCGGGAATTGAATATTGAAACTGCCGTTGCTTCGGCAATTTATAAAATTGATGGAATAAAATATAAAAGTGAAGTTTTTGCTTCTTTTCCTGATCAAGTTATAATTTTCAGAATTACGGCCGATAAACCTGGCAAAATTAGTTTTACTGCCTCTATGAGTCATCCTGCCCAAGTTAATATTTCAAGTGATAGTAATGATAAATTAATTATGTCCGGAACAACCACAGACTGCGATTCCATTAAAGGTTCGGTTAAATTTCAGGTGCAGGTTAAGATTGCAGCCGATGGGGGTTCTGTTTCAGCAACAGATAAGGCTTTATTTGTAATGAATGCCAACTCAGCGACAGTGTATATCTCGATAGCATCGAGCTTTAAAAATTATAATGATATCAGTGCCGATGCCAGCCAAAGAGCCGATGCATTCCTTCAAAATGCCCTGAAGAAAAATTATGATCAGATGTTAAACGATCATATTGCTGCTTATCAGAAATACTTTAACAGAGTCAGTCTTGATCTCGGAGTAACTGATTCGGTTAAAAATCCGACGGATATGCGTATCAAGCAATTCGCCAAAGCCAACGATCCGCAGTTGGCAGCCTTATATTTCCAGTTTGGGCGGTACCTTTTAATCTGTTCTTCACAGCCCGGAGGCCAGCCTGCTAATCTTCAGGGAATTTGGAATGCTCAGCTTTATCCGCCCTGGGATAGTAAGTATACAATAAATATAAATACAGAAATGAATTATTGGCCGTCGGAAGTTACAAATCTTAGTGAAATGAATGAGCCATTAATTCAAATGGTAAAAGACCTCTCCCAGACAGGCAGAAAAACCGCTCAAAACATGTACGGAGCAGAAGGGTGGGTAGTACACCATAATACCGATATTTGGCGGTTCAACGGACCAATAGATGGATCGTATTGGGGAATGTGGCCGATGGGAGGTGCCTGGCTTTGTCAGCATTTGTTTGAAAAATTTGAATACAGCGGCGATAAAGAATATCTCAAGTCTGTTTATCCGGTAATGAAGGAAGCAGTGAAATTTTATCTTAGCTTTTTAGTAGAAGAACCGGTGCATAAATGGCTGGTAGTCTGTCCGTCTGTTTCTCCGGAAAATTCCCCCGCAGATCATCCTCAATCATCGATATCGGCCGGAACGACTATGGATAACCAGCTGCTTTTTGATTTGTTTACAAAAACTATTAAAACTGCAGAAATTTTAAAAACCGATAAGGAATTTGTAAAAAAAATAAATGAAACTTTGAAACGTTTGCCTCCAATGCAAATTGGTCAATACAGCCAGCTGCAGGAATGGATGTACGATTGGGATAATCCGCAAGATCATCATCGTCATGTTTCTCATTTATACGGAGTTTACCCGAGCAACCAAATATCACCTTACCGAACTCCGGAACTATTTGAAGCGGCAATGAACTCGCTAATTTACAGGGGAGATCCATCAACCGGCTGGTCGATGAACTGGAAAATCAATTTATGGGCCAGGTTCCTCGACGGAAACCATGCATATAAATTGATAACCAACCAGATAAACCTTGTTGAAGAAGAAGGGTTTGAGCGGGGCGGAACTTATGCGAATATGTTTGATGCTCATCCTCCATTTCAGATTGACGGTAATTTTGGTTTTACTGCGGGCATTGCCGAAATGCTGGTTCAAAGCCACGACGGTTTCATTTTCCTGCTTCCTGCATTACCTGATATATGGAGAGACGGAAGCATAAAAGGGATTCGTCTGCGCGGAGGATTTGAGATTGAATCAATGGAATGGAAGAATGGTGCAGTTACAAATTTATTTTTGAAGTCTAACCTTGGCGGCAACTGCCGGATCCGTTCTTATACAAAATTAAAAACGGAAGGTAATATAAATTTAAATTTTGCCGAAGGCGAAAATGAAAATCCTTTTTATCAGATTCCTGAGATTAAAGAACCTTTAGTATCTGATAAAGCATCTTTAAAAAAGATTATTTTGAAAAATACATTCTTATATGATCTAGAAACAAAAGCAGGAGAGAAATATAAAATCTACTCATACTAACTGGGCAGAGCTTACCTATCAAGGGGTGAAGCATTGTATTGAACGTTATTAACGGAATTGTTCGCATGGGATTGAAATCCCAATTGAATAATATAAAAGATAAATAGAACCGGAAATTTTGCAGAACTAGCTTATGAAAGCGCTGAGGTTATGAATGAGAAACTTTAAATTAAATTTACTGGTACTGAATTCTGCAATATTTTTAACTATCAGCAGTACATTTTCTCAAAATCCTGTAATACGGGATCAGTTTACGGCAGATCCTTCGGCAAGAGTTTTTCAAGGTAAGGTTTATCTCTATCCTTCCCATGACATTCTTGCCGTTGAAGGGAAGGGACGCGTCGGCTGGTTTTGCATGGAAGACTATCATGTATTCTCGTCTGATAATCTGACTGACTGGATCGATCACGGTGTTATTATAAGCCAGGAAAAGGTTCACTGGGTTAATTCAAAATTTTATGCTATGTGGGCACCGGATTGTATTTACAGAAACGGGAAATACTATTTTTATTTCCCTGCTCCTGCTAAAGATACTGCGATTGGAAGGGGTTTTTCAATCGGAGTCGCAGTATCTGATAAACCCTACGGCCCTTTTATTCCGCAGCCTGAACCTATTAAGGGCGTTCGGGGAATTGATCCGAATCCCTTTATTGATAAAGACGGACAAGCTTATTTATTCTGGGCAGCAAGAAATTTTTTTGTTGCAAAACTAAAAGAAAATATGCTGGAGCTTGCTTCCGATCCTGTGGTGATTCCTAATCTGCCTGAAAAAGGACTCAAAGAAGGTCCTTATTTGTTTGAAAGAAAAGGCATTTATTATCTTACTTATCCTCATGTACAAGACTCTACCGAAAGACTTGAGTACGCAATTGGGGAAACTCCGATGGGACCTTTTAAGGTTGCAGGAGTTATAATGGATGAGAATCATAAATGCTGGACTAACCAGCAGTCAATTTTTGAGTTCAAAAATCAATGGTATCTTGTTTATCATCAAAATGATTATTCCCCTCAGTTTGATAAAAATAGATCTGTCAGATGCGATAGTCTGTTCTTTAATGAAGATGGAACAATAAATAAAGTAGTTCCAACATTACGAGGGATCGGGATTACAAATGCATTGGATAAAATTCAGGTTGACAGATTCAGCAATAAAAGTAATGATGGCGTATCAATAGAATTCCTGGATACGCTTAACAGGTTTAAAGGCTGGAAGACGGTGCTAAATGCTTCAGATGCCTGGATACAATATAATAGCGTCGATTTCGGAAGCAATAAATTGAATAGTGTTGATGTAAGAGCCTTATCACCGGCAGGAGGAACTTTGCAAATCCTGCTGGATAAGCCTGATGGTACTGAAATCGCTAACATAGAGATTCCCAAAAGTAATTCATGGAATGTTGTTAATTCACTTCTGTCTGATTATGAACCGGGAATTCATAACCTGGTTTTAATGAGGAAAGATAATGCTGATGTTGAAATTGATTGGATAAGTTTTAAATAACAGCTTTAATAAAAGAAAACCTAAAAAAATCTTTTTTTAATTGAATCAGGTTAGGGCATTCATGAAACTAAAATATCCAAATCAATAATTGGAATAATTGCTCTGCCCTTCTTCAACTCTTCTTTATTTTATTCTAAAACAGTCAACGCCGGCAGTAATTAGATTATCAATTGGGAAAAGACTCACACTGCCCAGCTTAAAGGAACCGTCTCCTCGAATAAAATAAAAATAAAATGGCCATGCCCTCAAAATTCTCAAGTGGTTTTTAGGAATGCATCAAAACCTGCTACGGAATTTACTTTTCACCGTCATGGTTAATATTTATTATCTCTTTCCTGCAGAGATAAAAAAAAGTTAGCAGTTCCGGTATGGTAAAATGTCTTTAAACCGGATTCTTACCGGGAAAGACTTGCCGACATGATTAGTTTAATGACTGTTGATGAGAAAATTAATCAGTTAACTAATATTTCGGATTAAATCCCCGTTTGGGGATTCCCGAGTATAATTATTGGAGCAGAGCCTTACATGGAATACTTAACTCTGGGCTACCTCCTTCCATCAGGGGGCTGCATTGGGTTCCACTTGGGATCCTGATCTTGTTCAGCTTGTTGTATCCGTTATCTCGGATGAAACGGCTTTTTGTTCAAATTGGAGAATTAAATGTTTCCGTATAAGCTTCAGGATGGACCGATCTATATTTAAATCTAGATTAAAATTATTCCGAAGTGGAGGCTGTTTTATAGCTGTATCTTCTTTTAAATTCTGTCGGAGTAAGCCCGGTGGCTCTCTTAAAGGCAACATTGTAGGAAGATTTTGTATTGAAGCCTACATCATAAAGTATTTCCAGGACAGTTTTTTTATTGGAAAGATCAAGAAGAATTTTTTTGGATTCCTCAACCCTTAAGCGGTTTATATAATCGTAAAAATTCTGATTAAAATATTCATTAATCACTTGGGATAAAATTCTGGGGGAGATATTAAGATTTTCCGCTAATTGTCCCAGAGTCAATTCCGAATTAAGGTAAGGCTTCTTGCAGTCGACATATTGTTTGAGCTTTTCTATTAATCCCTCCGCTTCTTTTCTGGCGAGCTTGGATGATTTATATTTCCCCTCTTCAACACCGGCAAATATCTCCGACCTGTACCAGGCTTTAAATAAAATTATGTTGAAATAAATGAAGTAAGGCAGTGAAATGAAAATAACAAAAGTATCACTCTGTCTTCCGTAGATATAAAGGTAAATGATTATCGGAATTGTCAACAGAAATGCTATTGAAAAACCCGCCACAAGGAATTCAATCCAGCCGATGTGAGTCTGGGAAATAGATGAATATCTCTGCTTGATTTTCTGCTTAACGTTATAAAGAAGCAAAACCGATAAAATAATATAAACGAAAACCTGCGTCCTTAAAAAGATATCGATGTATTTTCCGTATAAATAGAGCGGGAAATCGTATTTCACCAGCATAATTCTTTTTTCTTCATAACCAAGAGGATAGAAAGAAAAGAGAAGAAAAATGATTGCTGTAAAGAAAGGGATAAAATGGAACAAATGCCGGAGTTTTAGTTTAAAGTCGGTGAATGATGCTGATCTTGCATAAAGATAAAAAGTTGGCCCCCATAAAAACGAAAAAGGAAAACCTGCAAAAAATAAGTGCGGGAATTTATTGAAAAAAAAATCAAACTGACGAAAGCAAAACCCGTTTGCAATCCCTGCCATCTGTGAGAACAGCTGCAGTGCTAAAAGATAGTTCGAAACGTTCTTTGCCTTGCGGATTAAAAGAAAAAGAGAAAATACCAGCAGCTGGAAAATCATTATTATTATCATAATATCAAGAACTCCGACATTCATATAGAACGGTACCTATTTTTTCTTTAAAGTTAAGTCAAAAAAAAGATTCTGTCTATACCTTAGTCATTTTTTAAAAAAAAAGTTTTGAAACATGTATCAAAACGATTCCGATCATTAAAAGGATTACTTTATAAGGGGAAAATCATCTTCGTAAATGATTTTATTGAATAAATAACTAAACTTAATTCATTATAAATTTTATATTTAGGTCTGGATGAAACATTCAAATTTTATCTTCTGTGTATTTTTAGCATTCTTCAGCCAAGGTATATTCGGACTTCAAAAGGAATCGGATCATTTTATTTATTATTATGAAGCTTCAGACACCAGCATAATAGACACAATCGCAACAAGGCTTGAGGGCAGCTACGGAAGAATTACAAGCGATCTTGAATTAACAATCAATGAGAAAATCGGTGTACATATTTATCCCACTTTACAAGAGTTCCACAATGCAATCGGCTGGCCTGATGCACCTGATTGGCTTGTTGGAGTTGGATACACGGAGCTTTATGTAGTCTCACCTCTTAATCCCGGTCCTGCACATTCTTATAAAGAAATAATGGATAATGTTTTTATACATGAATTTACGCACGTATGTATTGCAAAAATAAATACGAATCTTCCCATTTGGCTTAATGAGGGATTTGCCTGCTATGAAGGAGGGCCCTACTACAGTAAAGCTTCGGTAGTATCGGTTTACAACAGCCTTGGAAGAATTCCAACCCTTGATGAACTGAATTCAAGCTACGATAATTTTGCGAATCTTGGCGGATACCCATTTTGTTTAACCATTTCTAGGTTCATTATAGAAAATTATGGAATGGAAAATATGGTTAAATTTATAAAAACTCCGTCCGATTACTCTATTTTTTCAGATCTTGCAAAAAGCGAATTCCAGGAATTATGGATGGAATATGTAAGAGTAAATTACCTCGGCATTACATCAGCAGAGGCCCAATCCTACTCAAATAAAATACCGGGCTTTTTCATGGTGCAGAATTACCCCAATCCTTTTAATTCCGAGACAATGATTTTTTACCGGATTCCCTTACCATGCAATGTCAATGTATCGGTTTTTAATATTGCAGGGAGTATACTGACAGTGCTTGAGGATTGTTTCCAGGAACCCGGGAATTATAAGCTGCAATTCATCGGAAGTAATTTCAGCAGCGGGATTTACTTATGCAGGATACAAGCCGGAAGTTTTCAGCAGATAAAAAAAATGATTTTGATGAAGTGAATCATATATCGGAGCTTAATTCAAAATCCCTATTTCAAGCCAGGATTGGGCCTTTTTGTAAATTGAGATTTGATCATTTAATATTATTTGATATTTGTTGTTTGATGTTTGGAATTTAAAATCAGAAAGTTAAAAGATTTTTTTTAAGATTTAGCTAATGGTATTTATAATCCTAAAGAAAATTTAATCCCCATCTCCAATCCTCTTAATTCAGCCAGACCTCTCATCCTGCCGAATAAAGAATAGCCCGGATAAATTCCTGTCCTGTTTCGGTCCGGCGTCATTAGATGCCCATGGTCCGGGCGGAAAGGCATGCGCAGATCTTTTCTTCCTTTTTCCCGGCGCCGGTTTTGTTCAAGCAGAAGAGCTTTAATGACTCCGTACATATCGACATCACCTTCCAAATGGTTCTCCTCAATGAAACCGTCGTCCCCGAAATTTTTAACATTCCGCAGATGAATGAAATTAATTCTGGGCGCAAAAGTCTGAGCCATATCGACTAGGTTATTCTTAATGCTTGCTCCGAATGATCCTGTACATAAGGTTAATCCGTTTGCAGTTGAATCGGCAGCTTGAAGAATTTTCTGTATATCTTCCTTGTGGCTTACTACCCTGGGCAGCCCGAGTAAAGCACGCGGAGGATCATCAGGATGAATACCCATAAGTATATGGGATTCTTCCGCGGCGGGAATTATTTCTTTTAAGAAGTAGAATAAATGCTCGCGAAAGTCATCAGGACTAATAGAATTATATTCATTTATTGCAGATCTTAATCCATCTAATGTATATGCTTCACCTGAACCCGGAAAACCGAGGAGCACAGTTCTCAATAAATTATCTTTTTGTTCATTGCTTAAACTTTCAAAGTATTTTTTTGCTTCCCTGATTTGTTCCTGGCTGTAGTCTTTTTCGGCATCCTTTCTTTTTAAGATATAAAGATCGAATGCCGCAAAAACTTTTATTTCAAATTTTGAAGTTATCGATCCGTCTTTTAATTGCACTTTAAGGTCGGTCCTAGACCAATCCAGCACTGGCATAAAATTGTAGCAGATTGTATCAATTCTGCATTTACCGAGATTTTTAATGGATATTTTATAATTCTCAATATGCTTTTTGTAATTACCTTTGGTCTTTTTTATATCTTCATGAATTGGTAAACTCTCCGTAACGGACCATTTCAATCCGGCCGATTCAATAAGATCTTTCCGTTTCATGATTTCCTCAATAGTCCAGATCTCACCTATTGGAATGTGATGAAGTGCCGTGACTATTCCAGCCGTTCCGGTTTGTTTGATTTCATTAAGCGAGATTGGATCTTTCGGACCAAACCACCGCCAGGTTTGTTCTAATGACATTAATTAATTGAAATTTTAAAAATTAAACGCCGCTGAACGCGCTGAATCCGCCGTCAATCGGAACTACAATCCCGGTAACGAATTTTGATGCGTCTCCGGCAAGCCAAAGCACTGTCCCGATTAGTTCTTCCGGTTGGCCGAATCTTTTAAAAGGGGTCATGTTTATAATAGTATGTCCTCTTTGGGTTAATGAGCCGTCAGGATTAGTAAGCAAAGTTCTGTTCTGGTCGGTTAAAAGAAAACCGGGGGCAATTGCATTAACCCTGATTCCGCTTCCGAATTTTTGAGAAAGCTCCACAGCCATCCATTTTGTAAAAATATCGATTGCCGCTTTTGCAGCTGAATATCCGACAACGCGCGTTAGAACTCTCTGGGCAGCCATCGATGATATATTTATTATAGAGCCGGTTTTCTGTTCGGCCATTGTTTTTCCGAAGATCAGGGTCGGCAGCACTGTACCGTTTAAATTCAGGTCGGTCACTTTTTTGAAATCATCCATTTTGATATCGAATATAGTCTGATCGACTCCTACTGTTGCGCCCGGCATATTACCGCCGGCCGCATTAATTAAAATATCGATCTTTTTAAATTCGCCCAGTATTTCCTTTTTTACTTCCGTTATATTTTTTTCATCGAGGATATTGCATTTATGACCGGTAATAGTGTTACCGCTTTCCGAAAGCGAATTAATTCTGTTTTTTAAATTTGTTTCATTAATATCAAGGAGAACAACTTTAACGCCGGCATTTAAAAGACCACTTGCCATTTCTCCGGCCAATATTCCGCCTCCGCCTGTTAGTACTGCTACTTTATTATCTAGGTTCAATAATTTTTTTAAATAATCCATTTAATATCCTTATAGATGATTAGATAAAATTAATGACTTACTTAGTAAAAAATTTTAAGGCAGTGAAATCTTCAAGAAGTTATTCCATTCAGTGTGCCGGAAATTTCTGCAGGTTTTTTCCCGGTTCTGATATGCGGAATTTTATCTCTTCACGGCTTCGCGTCGGGGATTAACTTGTCGATTACTTTTAACTGACATTATAACCTAGAAGGAATTTTTGTCCTATGAATTTTCCGATTTTTTTAATCTTTAAAATAATAAAATATAAATGAATTTAGTTTCTATATATTGGAATTGTAAAAATAAGACTTTGGAAGCTCTCTTTCTAATAAATTCCGTCTATTTAAGATTGGAAATTTTAGCCTAGCTCAGAACGAATTGAAGCCATTTTAATAAAGATAAGTATATAAGTAGCCTGTGGAGTTTTTTGCAATAGAAAGAGATACAAGAATTATTCGAATAAGTACCTATGATAGACGCTTCCGGCTGGTATTTTAATTATTTAATACTTTTGTTGATTCCCTGATAATTAACTCGGTATCTAGAACTACCCGTTCGATTGGAATTATTGTCGAACATTCAATATTCCTAATTAGAATTTCTGCGGCTGTTCTGCCAATCTCTTCCTTTGGTGCCTTTATAGTGGTAAGCGGCACCGGGTAAATTTTAGCGTAGTATATATCATCATTACCGACTATTGAAATATCTTCCGGTATCTGGACCCCTAATCTTTTTAATGCGGAAATTACCGCAAGCGCCTGCTGATCATTAAAACAGACAATAGCGCTGGGATAATCATTTTTGCTTCGATTTTTAAAATACTTGAGAGTATTTCCGTAACTTTCATCATAACGTGAACCTATCGAAACAACCATCTCGTCATTAAATGCCAAGGTGCTTTCGCTGAACGCATGCCTGAATCCTTCAATTCTTTCATGAGTATGGGAAGAAGCGGGTGGGCCTGCAAAATGCACAATCTTAGTATGGCCGTTCTCAATTAAATATTTTACCGCTTTTTTTATTGCCTTTAAATTGTCAATGGCAACTACGTTTGCCTGAATTCCTTTTACATCCTCCAGTAATACAAAAGGGTAATTGATCATCTTCAGCTTAAATAAATGCTCAATCTCCGAAGCGCCTTCGATTATAGGAGCAATTATTGCGCCTTTTATATCTTTTGCTGAAAATAAATGAGTAAATTTTTTCTCCCATTCATGATTATTCTCGGAACTAGTGAGGATTACCGAATATCCCTTACTGTTTGCATATTCTTCAACTCCGGATGCTATGGATGTATAAAAGGGATAGTTCAAATCTTTAATAATTATTCCGATGCTTTTATCTTCTTTGCCGTTTTTCAAATTCCTGGCAACTCCCTTGGGCCTGAAGTGAAGTTCCTTCATTACATTTAAAATATGATCCCTGGTTCCCGGTTTGACCGTATTTTTGGCGTTAATTACCGCAGATACAGTACCTTTAGATACACCGGCACGTTTTGCAACATCAATAATGGTGATTCTTTTCATCCTAAGCCCCCATCTTTTAGAAGAAATTGAAACGGTTTATTTTTTTTGGAAAACGTAAAAAAATATACTAAATAGTTTCGATAATAACAATAAAAATTCAATTTCTGATCCTTTATTAAAGTTTGGATCATTCATTATTTTCATTCTAAATACATATATTATTCCCGTTTATTATAAAGTTCCTTCAAATTCAGGGTCGCTTTGTCAAAAATAAATTATAAAATAGTTTTATTTATATTAATAATAAGCGCAGCTTTAGGCTTAATCTTTAATTTGGTAAACGAAAGGGGAATTCCCCTGGCTGCTCAGGAAAAAACTCTGAAGTGGAAGGCCGGCATTCTATCTTTGCCTTTGAACTCAAATGAACCTTATGCAATAAACCTGCAGCAGGCAAAAGAATTATACGAACAGAATGAGATTTTTATCGATGCTCGGGAGAAGGAAGATTTTGAATCAAGCCATATAAAAGGAGCAATAAATATCCCGTTTGATAACATCGATGAATATATCCCCGATATTAATAAAATACCGAAAGAGAATAGAATAATTACTTATTGCGGCGGAACCGAATGTGATTTAAGCATACTGCTCGGCAACAAGCTTTCAGAAATGGGCTACAAAAATGTTTATATATTCTTCGGAGGATGGAACAAATGGATTGATGCCGGCTTGCCCGTTGAAGGTAAAAATAAAAAATGAAAAAAATTCTAAATAATAATTATCTTCTTTTTCTTGTAAGATTCCTCGTTGGATTTGTTTTTATTTATGCTGCAGTCGAAAAAATTAATGATCCCGGAAGTTTTGCTTTTTCAATTCATAACTATAAACTGCTCCCGCTTTTTACAATAAATATTACAGCAATAATTCTTCCCTGGATTGAATTAACTGCCGGTATGCTTCTGGTTATGGGAATTTCAGTTAAAGAAAGTTCTTTTATTATATCAATCTCCCTCATTATATTTATCGCCGCAGTCTCAATTTCACTGCTGCGGGGATTGAATATCAACTGCGGCTGTTTCGGAACGGCCGGCGGAACAAAAATCGGACTATGGAAAATCCTGGAAAACCTTTTCCTGCTCCTGCTATCAGTATACCTGTATTTTTTCGGCTCCGGGAATTTTACCCTAAGCTGCATTAAACCTAAAAACATTCAATAATCATTACATCGCCTTCCGGCGGCATCATTTTGATTAAATACCAGAATATGTATATTGTGCCGGTTTTCTAAATTACGGCTGATTAAAGATATCTATTTGATGATCGGCAGTAAACTAAATCGGTTCAAAAGATTCCAAATCATTTTAGAAACTCCATAATTTTTTTGAATATTCGAAAAGTGGGCATAAAATTATTTTTCAATAATAACCAGGAATCCGTTGAACCAGGCTTATATCTGCATGAATATGCCGAAAGGTTCGGCATCCATGTACCAACCTCCTGCAACAGGCAGGGTAAATGCAAGGAATGCCTGGTAGAAATAAGTGAAGGAATGGAATTGTTATCTCAGCCTGCCCCCCAGGAAATGCATTTATTGAATAAAACCGGGATTCCGGGGACAAATAATAAATTCCGTTTATCATGCCGTACACAGATTATAAAAGATTCCGGTGTTATCAGGTGTAGCACGTTGCGCCGTGGAAATATGAAAATTGAAACAAAGGCATTAAAGCTCCCTTTGAGAAATTATAATTTAATGCTTGATCCTGCAGCGGTAAGAAAAGACAAAGGGGTTTATTTAAACGATGAGTTAATTGATTCAAAACCCGGGCAAATTTATGGACTGGCAGTAGATTTGGGAACTACTACAGTTGTAGTATATTTAGTTAACCTGGAAACAGGTGAAATTGCGGCCGAATCTGCTTTTGAAAATCCCCAAAGGTTCGGCGGTTCCGATATTATGGCAAGAATTCACTACGATACCGAGCATAAGGACAAGCTTCTTCAGAGGACTCTGGCCGGGTATTTAACTCATGCAATTGAAGAATTTCCGGTTGATCCGTCTTCGATTTATGAAGCTGTAATCGCCGGGAATTCAACTATGCGTGATATTTTCTTCAGGATGAATGTTTACACAATCGGGCAGAATCCCTATCGCTCAATAACTGAAATAGAGAAATTAGAAGGTAAACGGTCGAACACTTCTCTTTCTGCTTCCCCGAAAAGGCTGAATCTTCCTCTTCATCCTAAAGCCCAAGTCTACAGCCTGCCGATTATTAGCGGTCATGTCGGGGCTGATGCCGCTGCCTGCATGCTGGCAGTAGACATTGCTCACGAAGAGAGGTTAACTGCAATAATGGATATAGGTACAAATACGGAGATCATTTTAGGAAATAAGAATAAGATCCTCGCTGCATCTTGCCCGGCAGGTCCGGCTTTCGAAGGAGGAAACATTTCATGCGGAATGCCCGCTTTATCGGGGGCGATTGAAAAGTTTAAAATAAATCCGGACGGCCGGAATTCAATTAAAGTAATTGATGAAATAGAACCTCAGGGCATTTGCGGATCAGGTTTAATAGATGTTCTTAGCGAATTGCTTAAAAATAATTTAATGAATAACCTGGGCAGATTTATAGATGGAGAAAGTGAATTTACCGTTTATTCGGGCAATGATTATCAAATTAAAATAAATGAAAAAGATATTAATGAACTGGCCCAGGCCAAAGGAGCTAATGTTGCAGGGCTTCATATTATTTTTAAGAATTACGGTATTAGTTTTAAAGACATAGATATTTTTTATATTGCTGGCGGTTTCGGCAGGCATATAAATATTGAATCGGCTAAAAGAATCGGCTTAATACCGGATATCGATGATTCGAAAATTCTGCAGATTGGGAATGCTTCAATTGAAGGTGCTTCGATTGCACTTTTATCTAAAACAAAAAGATGTGAGCTTGAAAAATTAGTTGAGAATGTAAAGCATTGCAGGCTGGAAACCGATCCTTTATTTTTTAACTATTTTGTTGAAGGATGTCAATTCAATCTTGTGGAATCCCTGGATAATTTAATATGAATTTACTGAAAGACTATAGGCCCGAAGTAAATGTAAGTGAGGCGGAATATAAGCGCCTGCTTGGTTACCCGTATAATCATCAGCTTGAAGGAAAGGCAAGGGAGCTTGCCGATTGGGCAAGAATCTGGTACAGTCAGAACGGCAACCCCTGGGTCTATTCGATCCTATTGGACAATTTGAGATTTGAAAATAAGCTTGTAAAAATTGAAGATATTGAGTTGTCTTCGAAAACTTTATATAATCAGTTTCAAAAAACCGGAACGGGTAAAGCGGTACTTTTAATTGCAAGCGCCGGGAAAGAATGTGAAGGAGAAGCATTTAGGCTTTGGAAAGAAAATAAGCCGGATGAATATTTTTTCCTGGAAATTTTCGGTTCCGCAGTTGTTGAGCACCTGACCTCGGTGTCTGGTTATTTTTTATGTGATTGGGCAGAAAAAAATAATTCCAGGGTTTTGCCCCATTACAGCCCCGGTTACACAGGCTGGAGAATTGAAGATCAAAATGAGCTCTGGAAATTAGTTGAGAATTACAAAACTGAATTGCCGGGGGAAATAGATCTGCTGGACAGCGGTATGCTGAATCCCAAAAAATCGATGCTGGCTTTGTTCGGAATTACCGGGCAAATTGAGAAAGCAGGCAGCTTCCCCGAATATATTCCTTGTAAAAGCTGCACCTTCAACACTTGCCGGTACAGGCGCTCGCCCTATAGCTTTTGGCGGAAGCAGATTGAAGATGTAAGCAGCTTAATGAGGGAGGGAGATAAGGGAAATAAGGGAGATAAGGTAAATAATTATCTTAATCATAATGCAAAATATTCTGTAAATATCAAGGCGCTAGAGAAATGGTCAAAGGACCGGCTTAATTTAAAAATAAATGAAGATGGTTCGGTGGAAGGTATTTTTCACTACGAAGGTACTACATGTTCAAACCTGGGACATAAGCTTGAATTTGAATATAATATAAAGCTGAGTTCTTTTATGGAAGGATACCCGATAATTTCTATAAATTGCATTCCTTCGGATGAAGGTTATCAGTTCATGTGCGGCTATATTAAAAACAAACGGCTGTTAAATGAAATTATAAATGAAAAGCCGCTGTTAGGAAAAACTTTGGAAGACGTGCTGAATTGGAAAAGAGAATTTAGCCCGGATGGCTGCTATTGCAATCCGGAGAGCCGCAGCCATAAATGGGGACTCGTATTAGAAGTTTTACATTTCGCACTTGTAGAGCATGAAAAGAATAATGGAATTAATAGAATAAGAAATCTTAATAATCAGGGAGAATTAATTATTGATTAAGCTCTGCGATATCGATAAAACCGCAAAAGAAAAATTACCTCCTAAGTTCAACGATAAGTCCGGCATTGGAGTTCACTATACAGATGCAGTATTAAAGCCGATGAATAAAATGCTGGAGGACGGGACAAGAATTTCATGCAAGAGGAAAGGATTAAAAATTAATTTAAACTTCGGAAATAAAAAAGGAGAGGGATTAATGAGGAGAATCGATGTCGGCAGAGATCCTGTAATTATGCTGAATGCAGCCCTTCTGGAGGCAGCCAGATCTGCAGGAGTTGATCTGAAAATAACTGATGATGAAATATTCATTTCACCTTGAGCCAATTTAACTTTTATTAACTTTATTATAAGATGTAAACAACTCAAACTAAAAGTGAATAACATGAGACCTGAACAATGGGAAACATTCAAGAAGGCAGCCCGGCTGAAAAAAATGGATAAAATTCCGATGGCTATGATTATAGATAGCCCCTGGATACCGGGTTATCTCGGAATAAGCCATATGGATTATTTCCTCGATCCTGAATTATGGTTCCAGTCTAATTTAAAGATACACAAGGAATATCCTGATATCATTTTCGTTCCCTCCTGGTGGATGGAATACGGTATGGCAGCGGAGCCCTCTGCACTAGGCGCAAAAATAAAATTTTGGCAGAATAATACTCCAAGCGAATATCATACTCTGTTTCATATTGAAGATGTCGATCTGCTCCCTGAGTATGAAGTTGAAAGCGATGCCTTTATGGGTCTTACTCTGCATAGGATCAAAACAATTAAGCAGCGTATTTTTGATCATGGTTATATTCTTCCTCTTGCCACTTCACGCGGTCCCTTGTGTACCGCAGGTTTCGTAAGAAGCACCACGGACTTCATGATAGATCTTGTTGAGAATCCTGAATATGCGCATAAGCTGATCAACCTTTGTACTAATCTGATTATTGACTGGCTTAAGGCTCAGGCAAAAATCATGGGGAATACCGTAGAAGGAATTTTTCTGCTGGATGATATAGTAGGTTTCGTGAATGAAGAGCACTACAAAGAGTTCGCTCATCCCTATTTAAAAAGAATCTGCGATGCGTTTCCGAAAGATTGGATAAAAATTTATCATAACGATGCAGATATAAATGCATGCCTGGAGCATTTGCCCGACTGTGGATTTAATGTTCTTAACTGGGGTAAACAGACGGATATTTCCGAGGTTAAAAACCGCATAGGGAATAGAATGTGCTTGATGGGTAATGTTAATCCGCTGGAAATCGGCGTGCGCGGAACTCCGGAAGATGTCTTTAATGCCACCATGGATGTGTTGGAAAAGAGCGGCGGAGAGGGAATTATCCTTTCGGTGGGAGGCGGTACAAGTCCGGGCATGCCGCGAGAAAATATTCTGGCTATGCAGCGCGCATTAAATGAATATAATTCAAAACGCTGAAGCAGCTCTATTTTTAGATCAATCTGTTTTAATATGAAAATTTTATCAAAAATCCTGCAAAGAAAAATAAATGCCTGACTATGCTTTAATGAATCAATACCTTTACGAAGGTAAAGCCAAAGAAGTTGAACAGATGACCAAAGATGCTTTGGCTGAAGGAAGAAGTATGCAGGAAGTTTTAAATGAAGGTTTAATTGCGGGGATGAGCGTAGTCGGTGAGGATTTTAAATACAACATTTTGTATGTGCCTGAAGTCTTAATCGCTGCCCGGGCTATGAAAGCGGGCATGGCTGTGCTTAAACCTTTGTTATCGGCTAAAGATGCGAATACCAAACCAAAGGGGGTATTGTTAATGGGAACCGTCCGCGGCGATCTACATGACATCGGGAAAAACCTGGTATGCATGATGGCTGAAGGGGCGGGATTCCAGGTGCATGATATCGGGGTTGATCAAAGCTTTGAAAAATTTTTAGCCGCTGCCGAAAAATTTAACCCGGATATAATCGGTATGAGCGCATTGCTTACTACAACAATGACATATATGAAAACCGTGATTGACGGGTTTAAAGAGAAAGGATTGGATCATATTAAAATGGCTATAGGCGGTGCACCGGTGAGCCAGATGTATGCTGATGAAATCGGAGCAGACGGCTACGGTTCCGATGCCAGCAGCGCTGTGGATTTATTTTTAAGGCTTGTTGGGAAAGAATAATTAAATTTGCCGAATATGAGATAAGGAAACAAATGGCTTATTATCAGATACTTTACTGGCAGGATATCCCGGCACAAATTAAAGCATGGGATGACTTTGATGAAATTAAAATAGATCTATCCTCAAAGTTTACGGCAAAAATTGACCAGGCGGCTAAAGAGCAGGGATTGATCTCAGAAGATGATTATCTCAGTCATTGGAATTGGGGCGAAGAAATCGAGTATACGGGCAGCGCTCAGGAAGCCGGTGAATCCGTTAAAAAGGAATTGGAAAATATTAAGTAGATTTTTCTATTCTTTTCTGTAAATTTATATCTGAATATTTAAATTCATAAGTTCTATAAGAAATGAAATCAATTGTTAAAGCATTGGAAAAGGGAAAAATTCTTATTTCCGACGGGGCATGGGGTACCTTCCTTCATCACCTTGGATTAGCTGTAGGAGATTGCCCGGAAATTTGGAATATAACTCACAGGAATGAAGTCTTAAGTATTGCTAAAAGCTACATTGCTGCCGGTGCTGATATGATTTTGACTAATAGCTTTGGGGCACATCCAATAAGACTTGAACATTATGGTCTGCAGGACCGAGCATTCGAACTCAATGAAGCAGCAGCATCAATATCCAGGCAAGCTGCCGGCGAAGATCATTTTGTGCTGGGATCAATTGGGCCGTCGGGTGTGATTTTAATGATGGGCGAAGTTCCTGAAGAAAAGGTGTATGACGGTTTCCGTATTCAGGCCGAAGCGCTGCAGAATGGAGGTGCCGATGCTGTGTGTATTGAGACTATGTCCGAAACCGCCGAAGCCTGCCTTGCCATAAAGGCTGCTAAGGAAAATACAGGCCTGGAAGTTGTCTGCACTTTTACATATAACAAAACGGTTCACGGATATTACAGGACAATGATGGGCGTTTCTCCCGAAGAAATGGTGGCCGCAGTTAAAGAAGCAGGGGCAGATATAATCGGTGCAAACTGCGGAATCGGTTTCGATCAGATGATTGAGGTAATACGTACCATTAGAGAAAATGACAAGTCTACTCCTATTTTAGTTCATGCTAATGCAGGTATGCCTGTAATTGAACAAGGCAAAACAGTTTTCCCGGAAACTCCTGAAATCATACGCCCGAAAATAAAGGAGCTTGTTAATGCAGGCGCTAATATAGTGGGCGGATGCTGCGGCACGACGCCGGAACATATAAAGGTAATTGCAGATGAAGTAAAGAATTCATTATTCTAGCAGAATTCAGAAACTTTTTATTATTATTCATTTTATTTATCTTTCTGTTACTCTTTATTCATTTGACAAATGAATTTGTGAATAAGCTGATTTTATCTTTATCCCTTCTTCTTTTTGCTAACCTCCTCTTTTCACAAAAAAAAGAATTATCAGTTTCTGGCTTTGTAACCGATTCAAAAACGGGGGAAGCTCTTTTAGGTTCAAATATTCTTTTGTATAAAGACAGCCTTGATATAAACGGTAATCCTTTGAGAGGTACGGCATCAAACAACTTCGGTTTTTATGTTCTTCCGAATCTTAGTCCGGCAAGATACATAATCGTTTTCCGCCACATTGGATATAAACCTGTTCTAATAGATTCTACCCTAGACGATAAGAATGCAATGCACAGAATTAATGTCGCCCTTCAGCCGGAGGAAATACAGCTTGAAGAAGTTGTTGTGCAGGGGAAGAAGGAAAATAAAGCGGGAGTAAGCATTGTAGAGATGCCGCCGGATATTGTTAACAGGCTCCCTAGCCTTAGCGGAGAAGTAGATCTTTTGAAGTCCCTAGAGTACATCCCCGGAGTTAAATCCGCTTCGGAGATTTCATCGGGATTATATATAAGAGGGGGCTCACCGGATCAGACATTGACCCTCGTTGACGGGATGATATTTTATAACCCGGCTCACCTGGGAAATTTTACGACAACTTTCAACTCCAGTGCCCTTCAGGAAATTAAGTTGTTAAAAGGTGCATTTCCTGCAGAATACGGAGGCCGCCTGTCGGGTGTCCTTGATTTAAAACTTCGATCGGGCACAAAGGAGAGAGATGTAGAATCCGTAGGTATAGGCACGTTAAACTCTAATTTAACGCTTGAAGGGCCAATGGATTCCAACTCAACATACATGCTCGCAGGCAGAGGAATGTATTATGATATTTTACAGAAAAATTTCATCAAGGACTCCGAAATTCCCCGTTATCATTTTTACGATTTGAATTGTAAATTTTCTTATACTATTTCCGGATCGGATATTGTTTCAATAAGCGTATTGTATTCGAAAGATAGGCTTTATAATCCGCCCGCCGACGAGGACATAAGATATGATATTAATTGGGAGAACGGAGGTCTTAATATTAATTGGTTTGAGGCTAATTCCTCCTCCTTCATTTCGAATACTATCGTAAGCTATATTAACTATAAATTCGGATCGTCTGTCGAAAACAATTTTTCAGTTACTAATTCATCCGATTATTTTACTTTATCGAAGCTTCAGGATTTTCTTTTAAAAAAGAGTTTCGAGTTTTATCTCTATGAAAAACATTCGATAAAA
>DATKLQ010000074.1:0-4784 GCA_035542335.1 Ignavibacteriaceae bacterium
CTTTATCCTTCAATTAATTGCGAAGATGTGCACCCGGAAATTAAAAGCATTATCGACGCCGGTAAAATCCCGGCGAAAAGCTTCAAACCGGAAAAATTAAATATTATTGCAAAAGCCAGCTTCGGCTTCGGCGATGTAAATGCATGTCTTATTTTTAAGAAATATAACTAAACATGAATAACCAAGAAATTATCTCTGAATTGAAGACAATTATAAAACCTTACGCCCAGGATCAGATTGCATTGGAAAATATTTCAGGTTCTACCGATTTTGTTAAGGATCTGAAAATTAATTCGGCCAATCTTATCGATATTATCCTGGATGTGGAATCCAGATTCAATATCGTTGTCGATGATGAATCGATAGAGAAAATGCTGACGGTAGGGGCAGCGGTTGACCTAATAAGGCAGAAGGCTGAACAAAATGGTAGGGAATGATGTAGTCGATTTAGTCATTGCGGAAAGGGAGTCTAACTGGCGCAGAAACGGTTTCCTTCAAAAAGTATTTACAAAAAAAGAGCATGATTATATTTCAAGCTTTCATAAGCCCGCTTTAATGGTTTGGCTTCTCTGGAGCATGAAGGAGAGCGCTTACAAAATTTTTGTACAGGAAAACCGTGTCCGGCTTCTTGCCCCGCTGAAATTTCAATGCAGTATTCACACCTGTTTCAAAGGGAATTTTTCCGGTGAAGTAATTTCAGGTAAAAAAAGTTATTTCACTTTTTCAAAAGTTTCGAAGGATAAAATTTCAACAACTGCATACTCGGATAAAATTACCCGGGTGAATTCATTATCAGGCGGGTTAAAATTTTCCGAGTCAGGAGATTCGTCATCCGGGCAAGAAATCATTTCTAGTTTTATTTCTAACGTATCAGAATTCCTTAATATTACGCCTTATGATTTATTTCTTAAAAAAGATGAACTTAATATTCCTTACCTGTTTTATAAAGGGAATCATTTAAAGAGCTCAATCTCACTAAGTCATCACGGGAGGTATGGAGCATATTCTGCTGAATTTTTATAATTGTAAAATTACAAAATTACAGAATTACAGAATTACAATATTACAATATTATGTTTATTAATCTTGTCCAAAGGATCCATCGGATAGGCTTTCAATTTTGTAATCATGAAATTATATAATTTCCTTTCCTTTTACGAAGAACTAGACTAATCAGGTACCGAAAATCTAATTCTGACTTCAGGATCGACCCTCATCGGTTTCCCGCTTCCCCGGTTTATCGGGCACCAGTATGTTTTTGCCTTGGCAAGTAATTTTTCGTCGCTCCCTCTTAAAATTTCGGTATATCTTTCAAAGATTAATTCCGAAGCCTTCCCTACCCATGTAACTACAGTTATTTCATCTCCTAGATGCGCCGCTTGCTTGTAATCGATTTCATGACGAGTGACTACCCATAAAATATTTTCTTTCTGCTCTTCAGTGGCAGCTGTTCTCCAGTGTGCCACCGCTGCATCCTGTACCCACCGCAAGTAAACGATATTATTAACATGTCCCAGCGGATCAATATCCGATTCTTTTACTTTTATTCTTATTTGAAATCGTTCCAATGACTTTTTCCCGTTCTACGGAAGTTTATTTTTTTTCCTTAATTAGAAATGATAGCTTGGAAAATTTGATCCTCAAATATAACTTTTATTATATTCTCTTATCTAATTTGAATAAAGATCAATAATACAATACTGTAAACAAGAATAATTTCTAACCGGAATCCATCTCGAGTGAATATTTTTATATTTTATTATTTTAAATATTTTAAGATCCAAACCTCAGTCCCAAAAGGGAATCAAAAAAATAACGGAAAAAAATTATTAAACGAATTTATTTTAAATAAATATACAATCATCGTAGCACAGATTAATAATCTGTGCTGCTAAGCGAGGCAAAAATGAAGAAATTATTTTTTATCCTAACAATAAATATGCTGACTAGTGTTCAGGTATTTTCACAGCTTTCCCGGGAGGCAATGGACAGCATCAACCGGGAGAGCAGCATGGATCACCAATTAATGATGAATGAGCTGGGAATTAAAGAGCTTCGCCCCGGCCCGTCGGGTGATCCTAAAGCACCCAACGCAGCCAATACCGACGAATCGAAAGTTCCTCCGTATCCGGAACTGCCCAATCCTCTTATTTTTAAAGACGGTTCCAAAGTTAAAACTCCTGAGCAATGGGAAAAACGAAGATTAGAAATTATGGAAGATTTTGATAAAGAAATCTACGGAAGAGTTCCGCCGAATACTCCCCCCGTTAATTGGGAAATTATAAGTCAGAAAGATACCGTAAACGGCGGCTATCCTGTTCATATAAAAAATCTTATCGGTCATGTTGATAATTCCGGTTATCCGTCTGTAAGCGTGAATATAGAAATGACTCTTGCGACACCTTTGAAAACTTCCAAACCTGTCCCGGTAATTATTGAATTAAGCTGGATCTTCCCGGCAAATTGGAAAATCCCTCAGCCGGAAGGACCGACTTGGCAGCAGCAGCTGCTCGGGAAAGGATGGGGATATGCAATATTAATTCCGACAAGTTTTCAAGCGGACAACGGGGCAGGACTTATAGAAGGTATTATCGGGTTGACGAACAAGGGGCAGCCAAGGAAGCTTGATGATTGGGGGGCATTGCGCGCCTGGGCATGGGGCGTAAGCCGCGCTATAGATTATTTTGAAACCGACAAAGATGTAGATCCAAAAAAGATAGGTGTTGAAGGGCTGTCCCGCTATGGTAAAGCTGCAATAGTAGCAATGGCTTATGAGCCCCGGCTTGCTATAGGATTTATCGGTTCAGCTGGTGCAGGAGGGACTAAAATATTCAGAAGGATTTTCGGAGAGCAGGTAGAGAATCTTGCATCATCCTATGAATATCATTGGTTTGCACCTAATTTTATAAAATACGCAGGTCCTTTAAATCCAAATGATCTCCCTGTAGACGCACATGAGCTGGTCGCATTGTGTGCACCAAGGCCTGTATTCATAAGCGCCGGCTCTCCTACTGTCGAAGGCGGCTGGGTTGATGCCAAAGGAATGTTCTTAAGCGGAGTATTTGCCGGCCCGGTCTACGAACTGCTTGGGAAAAAAGCCTTAGGCACAACTGAATTTCCGCCCCCGGAGACTTCCTTAACGGATGGCGATATTGCATTCCGGCAGCATTCAGGGGGACATACAGTTGCTCCGAATTGGCCGTACTTTATAAAATTTGCCGAAAAATATTTTTCAAAATAAAATCCAATTCTTGAAAATTATACTTTAAGTCTTCAGGATAATAATATTTGAAGATAATGAGGCTCCTTTTTTAAATGTTTTAAATTTTATTAAAGAGAATTAATATGAAAATATCTGCGCATCTTGAAAACAGTAAGGGAAAACATGAAGTAATTTTTCAAACAAATGACAATAAACATTCGATGACTATTTCCCCAAAACCTGACGGCTTCGGTTCAAGTATCAACGGAGGCGAACTTTTATTTCTTGCAATTGCAACATGCTACTGCAATGACATTTACAGGGAAGCCGCAAAAAGAAAAATAAAAGTCTCATATGTTGAAGTTACTGTTGAAGGTGAATTTGGAAAAGAAGGTGAGCCTGCCAAAAATATTCTGTATGAGGCTAGAATTACGGCAGACGCAACGAAGAGTAAGACGGAAGAATTAATGAGATATACGGATTCGGTTACCGAAATACAGAATACAATAAGAGCAAAGGTGCCTGTCTTCCTTAGCCGGGTTGAAGCGGAAACAAGCAGCAAGTAAAAGTTAAAAATTAAAAAATAAAAAATTCTTTGGAACCTTCCTTTTTTTTGAATTTTTATTTGATTTTGATTTTTTTATCTTTTCAAAATTAAATTCATACTGATAAATACGGGGTACTCTCATAAAATTCCTCTACCAGATTTAAATCATATAATCTAAATAATCCTAATCGTTTCATTAAAACAATCTTAAGGAATGTTTATGAAAAACAAAATAATTTCATTTATCTGGTTTCTTCTTATTGTCTGCCCCAATATAAAATCTCAGGATACTTTAACAATGGGGGTTGGTATAAGCCTTAATCCAAATTTTATTTTTACAAACAGCGAGAATGTCTATTATTCTCTCACTAATCCAACATCTTTCTACCTTATTTTTAATATATCTAATATCCGGTTTGAGCCTGAGTTTGGATATTACACTTATTCAAATGATTATAATTATGATCGTAGTTCGGAAACTCAGGCGTATTCAACATTAAGAACCGGATTAAGAATATTTTGTGAAATTATAATGGAAAGCTCTTTTAAATTATACGCAGGCCCGAGGTTAGGTTTAATTTTCACTTCTTCAAAATTCAGTTACACAGGTGCGGAGGAAGAGAAAACGACCGAGCTTGATTTTATTTCCGGAATTTGTACCGGAGGAGAATACCTTTTCTCTCAGCATTTCAGTATCGGCGGGGAAGTTCAGCTGAATTATATAATACTCGGAGAACCTGAATCCTCTCACCCGGGTTTTTCATCCTCCAGCAGATCTGCCAGCGAAACCGGAACCAATACCGAAGTGTTTTTCAGGTGGTATTTCTGAAAATGAAATTTTCTGGGATTTAATTTTTTAATTCTCTAAATTTCTGCTGTCTTCAAAAAGGGAGAAGTATAAAGGATCAGGAACTATGATCATGCAGATGTTACCTGTAATTTATCTTGAAGTCAGCGGTTTGAGTTTGCTCAACAAATTAAGAAATTTGGGAGGGAACAATGAATGATCATATTACACTTAAGGAAGTGCTCCTG
>DATKLQ010000075.1:0-8506 GCA_035542335.1 Ignavibacteriaceae bacterium
TTTACTTTAATAAAAAGAGGTTGTTCCCCGAAATCTGATATTTATTTAATAAAAGGATAAAAGAAGGAGATTTTTATAGATTCCCCTAATTCGGCCGGGTCAGTCAATGATAAAGATACAGGCTGGAGGACTGGAAGGGTAAAAATTTATCCGCTTAAATTTTTCTTCTTGTTTTACTCTTAAAAAATAGCACTGAAGAGGTAAAGAATTATAAGAAGCATTGAGATCAAAAAGTAAATTGATAAACCCTCACCTGGGTGCCTCTGTTCAAATAATTTTATTTCAGCATTTCTCCTCATTGCAAAACCCTCCGAAAATAATCAAACACCTCAAGCAATTCTGTAGAATATAGTTTAGGCTGACATTTTAATTTATCCGAACTTAAATGATTATTAAATATCTGAGGTTGTTCTGAATCACTGAAATTTTTAAAAGCGCAATTTAATTATTAAAAAAGATGCAGATGGAAACAACGATTACTGATTATAGATCTTAATGAATAATGATGATGTTTAAGAAGGGCATGGATGCATGATTGCATGGATGCATGATTGCATGGATGCATGATTGCATGGATGCATGATTGCATGGATGCATGATTGCATGGATGCATGATTGCTTGTGAAATATTGACTAAATTAAATATTAGATTAAATTGCTCCTTAAAATTAGTAAATAGATAAGAGAAGATTTGAATTGCTGTTAAAAAGGAATGAATTTAAAAAATTATGAAGGTTTTGGGAGGTATAATAGGTTTATTCTTCATCACCATCTTGCTTCTCTTCCATTGGGAGACCGAAATCTTCAGCACAGTTCATATTTGCCTGGGAAAGTTCGAGAAGTATTTTGAATTCCCTTACAATCAATCGTGATATTTCCCTATGAAAGTCCTCGTCTAATTTTTTCAGCTCTTCCTGGTTGTTAATTCTCCTATAAAACTTCCTTTTAGCCTGGATAATCTCAAAAAGTTCAACAGAGAGATCTTCATAGTAGGAGCTTTGATTAAGGAAAATGTTAATCGGTATATACATTCTGTCTCCGGACTTTCATAATTTGTTGTTTTGCAGTAAAAAACAATTCTAATGCCATTATTTCGGAAACGGTTTGATATATGAATTATGCGGAGCAGAATTAAAAAGCAGGTAAAATTTGCAAATATTAACAAATCGAAAGGTTAGTTTAACCGAAGCACAGTACTGATAGAATTCTTAATATTTGGAATCCATTTTTTCAGTACTTTAAAATAAAAAAACCCCCGCAAGTACGGGGGTCCTTACAGGAAAAATTATTAGTTAAGAAACGCTTATATATTTTCTGTTTCCTTTTTTAGTTTCAAACTTTACAATTCCGTCTGCTACGGCAAATAAAGTATCGTCACCGCCTCTCCTGACATTTAAGCCGGGGTGAAATTTTGTTCCTCTCTGTCTGACTAAAATATTTCCTGCGAGGACATGTTCACCGCCGAATTTCTTAACACCGAGCCGCTGTGCATTGCTGTCTCTGCCGTTTCTTGTTGAGCCTTGTCCTTTTTTATGAGCCATAAAAAAATCTCCTTATTTAATGTTCCGGATCCCGGAGCTTAGCCAATTTTTGTTATTTCAATTCTTGTGAGCTGCTGCCTATGTCCGCGGTTTTTTCTGTAGCCGGTTCTTCTCTTTTTCTTAAAGACATGTATGGTGTCATCTTTCACGTGTTCAAGGATTTTTGCAGATACTTTTATACCATCGACAAAAGGAGCACCGATTTTAATACCCTCATCAGCCGAATAAAGAAGCACTTTATCCAGGGTAATATCGGAATTCACTTCCTCCTTTAACCGGGGGACGTAATATTTGTTTTTCTCACTTATTTTTAATTGTTCTCCCAGAACATCCACAACAGCGAACATCTTTACCTCTGATTCTGATTTTGAGTCTGTAAAACTAAAGAAATATACGACTTAAGTCAATTTCAATTCCGATAAAAATAAATGAAAAATTAAGAAAAGTGACTTATATTCTATAGAGTTAGAACTATTGAATATATACCATTTTTTTGGAATCCGTGTAATTTCCCGCGGTTAATTTATAAAAATAAATACCGCTTGCTAAGGATTTGGGAGGATTGAATTCAGCTTCATGCACTCCGGGATACTGAGCTTCATTTACAAGAGTCGCAATTTCTCTCCCGATGATATCATATATTTTTAATGTTACCTGGCAGGTGGGGTTTTCCCAGGAAGCCGGAATTGTATACTTTATTTTTGTACCGGGATTAAAAGGATTAGGAAAATTCTGCATCAGCACGAATCTCATCGGGGAATTAAATATAATTTTTTGTTTCTCAGAATATTGGAATGAACCGTTGAAATCTACCTGTTTTATCCTGTAAAAATACTCGCCTCTTAAATAAAGGTTTTTATCCGTAAATAAATATTTCTTCGGAGAATTGCTGCTGCCGGACCCGTCGACAAATCCGATGGTAAGCCAAATTGCAGGTTCTTCTGAGCCGCCGGGCTGAGGATTATTCCGGCTGAACATACGTTCGATTTCGAAACCGTAATTATTTATTTCCGATGATGTACTCCATTTAAGCTCGACCGAACCGTTATTTAACTCTGCGGTAAATGAGGATAATTGAACCGGGAGAGGATCTTCCGGAAACAATGCGGAGTATACGTCCAGCTTTCCGTAACCATATGCGCCGTTTGGAACATTTCCGGTATAATTATCCCTGTATGAATTAGATTCAAGTGCGGAGTAGATTTCTTCCGGCTGTGCACCGGGATTTTTCTGCAGGTATAAAGCTGCGGCACCCACGCAAAAAGGAGCCGACATGCTGGTTCCTTCCATTACCATATAATTGTAATCACCGGATGTATTGCCGTCATTATCGATGAAAAACTGATCCGGAGTATTATATACATCCCCGTCCCTTAAAGAAATTATTGAGCTCCCCGGGGCGACTATATTGGGTTTCTGCAGCCCGTCAATTCTCGGCCCCCTGCTTGAATATGAATAAATGCTTTCCAGCTCGTGCTGCGAGCCGCAACTGATCGCTCCGTTATAGCTGATCCACTCTGTTCTGGAAACGAATGAACCGACTGTAAAAGCGTGGTCTGCTGTCCCCGGTGAAATTATTGTGCAGCTCGGATCATCCGTTTCAAATGTAACTTTGCCGTCGTTATTATGCTCATAAATATGATACTGCTGCATTGATGCGGACAGATTAATTACTTTTAAATAGTAAACAGAATTCCCCGCCGGAACCTGGAATAAACCTTGCGATAATTTCGATTCGGTACCTCTTATGCTTTGCGTGGTAGACCAATTATAAATATTCGGAATTTCTTCACCTAGCTCATTATAATACTTCAGGCGTAAATCTTTTCGTTCCGTTCCGTCGTACCAGACCAGATTGAATGTAAGAAGAGTACTGCTTTCCAATGCCCCCGTTACATTAACCTTGATTAAATCGGTTGAATCATTTCCATTTACAGATCCCGAATAATGCCGTTTTGATGCACCATAATTCCCGGCAGGGATAAATACCGGTACACCCTGCGAATAGCACCAGTCGACTGTTTGATCTTTAATATCGCTCCCGTCGTGGTAAATGTCCCAATTTCCATAACTCATGGTTATTACGTCTGCATGATACACGGTTACTGCCGCTTTCAAAGCTTCAATTATCGCGGTACTATTTGCTCCCCCGTTTATATCATTTCCAATTTTTATAAAAATTAATTCGGCATCCGGCGCAATACCTTTATAAGGGCCTTCCCCGTTAGCGGTGTTATTCTCGGATAAAACTCCCCTTGCTAGCACAGACCCTGTAACATGAGTCCCGTGACCTGTAACCCTGTTTGCGACATCGTCATCGAGCAAAGGATAGGCCGAATAATCTTTTTTAATTATTTTCGCCGGAAGTTCACTGCCAGTAAAATTTGTATCGAGCCCCGAATCGAGCACCGCAATTTTAATTCCCTTGCCGGTAAATCCTCTAGACCATACTTTATCGGCTTTTATTTCCCTTGCGGCTTCATTGTTTTGCGGCAATGAAAGCTCATCTGCAGTTTCGATTCTCTTGATAAAATCCATGGATATAAATTCCATTAAATTGTTTACCGGTACTTTTGAAATGAAAAAACCCAGCGGGTGTTTTTCAGAAGGGGGAATCGATAATTCATTAAACTCTACCCCCAATGTGTACATATCTGAAATTTCGCGGGCGGAAGGAACCCGCGATAAATAAACAGCAAGATTAATAAAATCTCCCGAACCCGGTTTGTTCAGACTCTTTTTACCCGAATCCGGAGAATAAAATTTATACTTCTGCTGTATGACTCTAATAAGTTCACCGCTGCCGATCTTTGAGCTCAGAGCCTTTGGAAAAATTGTCTCTTGATCCGCATCCTTTAAATTTATTCCCTGAGGAAAAATCCACGGAAAGTTTAGTACATTAATGAAAAATAATACAGCGAGTAATTTCATCTCCGGGCTGCTAAAAATTACTTTAAATGGAACTTGATCCTTTACCTGCATTATCGGTTTTTATTTCAAAATATTTAGTATTGTCAAGTTCGGTAAGTATTGAGAAAATAAGAGGTTACAAAAATGTTGAATTTTACATTAAAGGATAAAATATGATAAAAAATCTCGAGATATTATTTTAAGTTACTAACAATTAGTAAATTCACTCAAAGGAATATTTTATTTCCCGGAGGAAATATGAAATTGCCGATATCTTTTTTATTAATAATATTTTTATCGGGATGCAGAACTGAAAGAAGCGGGGATTCTGCCCGGGAAAATTCGGGGAATCAATCATTAAACGAAAATTCGGCTTCCAGAAAAAACAAAGGTAATTTTTATGATTTTTTTTATCAATTTCTTTCAAATGAGAATTACAGGAGATCGCGCGTTGCAGATAAAGAAATGTTGAAAAGTCTTGTTTTACCTGAAGCCGATTTTACGGTTCACATTTATCCTTTTGATAGTGTCGATTCAAGAGAATTCGAGGAAGATTTAAGCCGTAAAAAGGTCTATTCAGTTATTTCAGCTTCTAAAAATGAGGTTACAAATTATAATTTCCTTAAAGAAAAAGATAAATGGTTTTTAGCCTCCTTTGATACTGAAAAATTGAATATGTCGGATGATAAAAAATTTATCAATTTTATTTTGAAATTTTCTAAGGATACACTTTATCAGAAGAAGCATATCCGGTATCCCTTGAAAAGCTCATTCCTGGATTATGATAATGACTATGCAGATACTACGGTTTATCTACCGTCGAATGAAGTGTATGCAAAGAATTTTTTAATAAATGATTACCTCCCCTTTCTGCACGAAGGGGAAATTTTAAGCTCAGAATTTTTTAATGCTACGGTCTACTTTAGGGGAAATAGAAACGGAATCTATATTGAATGCACATTTAAATTTATAGACGGCCAATGGTTTATGGTTGAGGAAAAGGATTTTTCAACGTAGACCGTTACTAACTTAGCCTTAGCCTTTGTCTTAGCCTTTGCTTCCGGCTTTGCTGGTTTATGAATTATGAATTATGATTTACCATTTATGATTTATGATTTTACGATTTACAGGCCTTCTCCCCATAAATCGGCGAGCAGCCAATTTTTCCCTTTTGCCTTTTTCCTTTTGCCTTTTTCCTTTTAACTTTTGACTTATGATTTATCAAGATTATATAATGAGAATGATTGAGCAGCTCGTAAGAGTTCTGGCTAAAATTCTTTTCAATAAAGAAATGGGAAATTACCGCAGAGCTTTCGATGAAGTAGATTCCGCTTTAAAAGAGTTTACCGGATTGGATTATAATTTTATAACCGGCTTATCAGACAAGGACATAATTGCTCTTCTGAAAATTTATGAGGATAATGAGATAACCGGTGCTAAATGTCTTGTAACCGGAAAGCTGTTTAAGGAAGCTGCCGATTTAAAAGCAGCGGAGAATACCAATCTGGATATTAGTTCCGATTATCAAAAGGCTTTGAGCTTGTATCTCGAAGGGATATTGAACAATAAAAATTCAATTGAATTATTTTCGGCATTTTTTAAAGATATAGAGGAGATCCTCGAAAGAATTAAAGACGACGAAATTTCCCCTGATATTAAATTAAAGCTGATAAAATTTTATGAGCTTACCGGGAAAGCATTTATATAGGATTGTAATTCAATTCACCTCCAGTAATTCACCTAAATTTTCAATATATAAATCCAGGAATATTGCTTGAAAGCAATATCTTATCTAATTTACAGTAGCAAAATAAATAAAAATAGTAACACCATGGCCGTTGTCAGGTTCGGAGTTTCGCTAGAAAATGAGTTATTAAATGCTCTTGATGAGTACGTTGTGGATAATCATTTCGCCAACAGATCCCAGGCTATAAGGCAGCTTATAAATAATAATTTGGTTGAGAAGAAGTGGCTCTGCAATAATATTGTTGCAGGCTCCATAACTCTTGTTTACGACCACAATAAGCGGGATATCCTGAGCAATCTCACTGACATACAGCACGAGTATAGTTCCGTAATCCTCTCTATCCAGCATTTTCATCTGGATTCTACTCATAGCCTTGATGTAATTGCTGTAAAAGGAATTGCTAAAAAACTAACTGAATTATCCGACAGGCTGAAAGCAGTAAAAGGAATTCAGCATGGAAAATTAACAATGAGCCGGGCTGATTAATTTTTTTAAATATAAGTAACACCTTTTTTAATTTAGTAACACTTCAACCAAAAGGTTTAATAAAATGACAAGCGATAAAAATTTTTTTTCTATAATCTTTTTCTTTGTAATTTCCTTTTTTTATCCTCTTCAAGCCCAGGAAAGCTTAAAAGATACTGTAATGCTGGAAGACGTCGTCATTACCGGCACAAAAACCGAAGTCAGCCGGAATAATGTGCCGCTGACAGTTTCGGTGATAAATGAAAAACAGATTGAGGAAAGCTCGGAATCTGCACTGCTGCCTGTATTGGGAGAACAGGTGCCAGGAATATTTATTACGGAACGCGGTATCACGGGATTTGGTGTAAGCACCGGTTCGGCAGGTTCAATCAACATCCGCGGGATTGGCGGAAATCCTAATACCGAAACTCTAGTGCTGCTGAACGGCAATCCGCAATTTATGGGTATTATGGGGCATCCTCTGCCCGATGCATACATCGCTTCCGATGTGGAAAAGGTGGAAATAATACGCGGACCGGCTTCAACCCTTTACGGTACAAATGCAATGGGCGGAGTGGTTAACATAATTACTAAAACGCAGAATGAAGAAGGATTCAAGGCGAATGCCCGTTCCATGCTTGGTTCTTACAATACTCAAAAATATATGCTGAACACCGGATTCAAAAAAAACGGATTATCTGCTTTTGCCTCATTCAACCATGATCAGACTGACGGACACAGGGATTCGTCTGATTTTAAAATAAATAACGGATATATCCGCCTTGGTTATGAAACCTCTTCTAATTTTAATTTTGACGCCGATTTCAGTCTCGCACGATTTAAAGCTGCAGATCCCGGACCTGAGAACTCATTTGCCGGCGAAGTAATCGATATTACAAGGGGAATGGGCGCGGTTTCATTCAATAATAAATTTGAAAAGTCTAACGGCTCGGTAAGATTCTTTTATAATTACGGCGATCATAAAATCACCGACGGCTTTCATTCCAAGGATAGAAATTTCGGCCTGGTAACTTATCAATCTTTTAATCTTTTCCCGGATGATATATTAACATTGGGTCTAGATTATAAAAGATTCGGAGGAACGGCCGAGAATATAGTATTGCTTGGAGATACAACTTTATGGGAGCTTGCAGGTTACGGATATATCCAGCAGACATTTTTTCAGAATTTAATCTTAAATGCAGGCTTCAGACTTGAACACAGCAGCGTCTACGGGAATGAACCTGTACCATCCGGTGGAGTCGTCTATAATTTAAACAACTCAACAACGATAAAAGCTTCAATCTCAAAAGGATTTAGAAGCCCTACAATAAGGGAACTTTATCTTTTCCCCCCGGCAAATAGTAATCTAAAACCTGAAAAAATGATTAATTATGAAATAGGGATCCTCCAGAAATTATTATATAACAAGCTCTTAATTGAAATGAATATTTATCATGATAAAGGAGATAACCTAATTACGGTCGTGTTTGGTCCGGGAGGTCCCAAGAATGAAAATACAGGTTCTTTTTCAAATACCGGATTAGAATTTTCGGGCAGCTATTTTGTGTTTGATGATTTTACTGCCCAGCTGAATTACAGCAATATATTTATGGAAGAGCCTTTGCTTGCCGCTCCTGAAAATCAATTTAATTTTGGGGCGACTTACAGTCCGGGAAACCTTTCGATTAACCTTTCAATACAAGCTGTAAATGATTTAATTACGCAAGTTAGTCCGGCTTTAGTTAAGGAAAATTATATTCTAATCAACTCACGTATTTCATATAAGATTAATAAGTACTTTGATGTTTTCTTAAAAGGGGAAAACTTAAATAATGAGAAG
>DATKLQ010000076.1:0-3288 GCA_035542335.1 Ignavibacteriaceae bacterium
TCATTTTCACCGATGGGTGTAATAAATTTATAAATATCTCTTATAAGACCCTGAAGAAGCTGGTATATTTTCAGATGAACCAGCCTTAGATGGAGCTTTTTCAGCCAACCGGGTATTGAACCGTTTTCCATTGAAGCTACACCCATTGCCCCGTAGTATTCATTATGGCCGGCATAAATTAAAATCAGATCAGGTTTTTGTTCTAATATTTCATCGGTAAAATCAAGCAAAGTATAGCTTGTAATAGCGGTCATTCCGAGGTTAATAACTTCAATTGATCTTTCAGGAAAAACATCCTGCAGGCGTCTCTGCAAGATTCTTGAAAAAGCGATATTAGCATCATACGGAAAACCCTGCACTGTCGATTCACCCAAAATAAATATTCTAAATCCATTAGGGGGTTTATCCCTCAGGAAAGGGTCAAATATCGGTGTTGTAAAGTCTAATTGGCTGAAATATCTTTTCCCCACTATAGGATTACACTTTAGATAATTTGGATCCGAACTCGGGATGAAGAGCCGCAGATCATCTCCAAATGAAAATAGCCTTAGTGCAAGTTCCAATATAATAATTAATACAAGAGGCAATGCCAGTAATGTAAAGTAAAAAAATAATTTTTTCCCTTTATCCGGATTTAATCCCGAAACACTTTCCCGATTCTGATTTTTTGTGCCGTTATTTTTTTTTCTTTTCATTGCCGCCAGATAATTCATAAATGGTATTTAAAAATATTGAAAGGCCGTATTATTTAAAAGGGAATCTTATTTAATGTTTTATCCTTTTTCAAAATATGAAATGAACAGAAATAAAAAAAGTCATACTCCTGAAGAAAGATTTTTCAGAAGAGAATTTTTTCAAAAACCGGGGCTATAACAGGCGGAATAATAAAGGGATGACTTCAATGAAATATCGCGGCAGGTGATAGCATCCGGATATATTTATAAAGTACAGGCGGCTTACTTATCTTAAGAAATGAAATGTATAAAATAAAACGAAGTACTTTATCCCATATCAACTTCTACCTTATGTTCCTTACCATCATTTAAATAAGGCAGGATTTTGCCCTCAATAGACTTTCCATTTAGGAGAATGCTTCTTACACCCTTATTTACTCCTCCCGGATTTGAAATAGAAATATTATAAACAGTATTTCTAATTTTACGTTTAACATTAAAATATTTCCATGAACTGGGAATGCAGGGATCAATTAATAATCCGTTAAAATCAGGGCGAATGCCCAGAATGTACTGGGAAAGAACAACAGAGGACCATGCAGCTGTACCCGTTAACCATGAGTTTTTACCTTCACCAGGGGTAGGAGCATCTTTGCCGGCAGTCATCTGGCTGTAGACATAAGGTTCGGATCTATAGATATCAATTTGACTTTCTTTAGCCGGGGGGCAAATACTCTTATAATATTCCATTGCTCGGTCTCCCCTGCCGATCATGGTTTCTGCCATTTGAATCCAGGTGTTATTATGCGTAAATATCCCGGCATTTTCTTTATATCCAGGGGGGTAAGAACTTATTTCACCCAAATGAAGGTAATACTTTTGAAATGCAGGCTGCTGAAGGATAATGCCGTCCGGTGTAGCCAAATATTTATTAACGCTATCCAATGCTTTCTCTGCTAAACCGTTTTCCAGTCCCGCTCCTCCGATAATGCACCAGCCCTGACTTTCGATAAATATTTTACCTTCACTGTTTTCATGTGAACCCAACTTATTGCTAAAAGAATCGTATGCTCTTAAGAACCATTCACCATCCCATCCATGTTTAATAATTAACTCTCTCATTGTTTGAGCATGTTTAATATAGTCATCCGCTTGCTCTTTTTTCCCGATATTGTTAAGAATATTTGCCATTTCATCACAAGCTTTGCAAAACAATCCGGCAATCATTAATGATTCTGCAACCTTATCATTGCCGATATGCCCTGCCAGTTGAAAACTTTCACCGGGTGTTGTTGAAAAACAATTTAAATTAAGGCAATCATTCCAATCTGCATGACCTATTAAAGGCAATCCGTGAGGGCCGCGATTATTTAAGGTATACCAAATAGACAGAACAAGGTGGTCCATAAGAGTTGATTTGGAATCTGCAAAATCGGCAAAACCTGCTTTTTCATTTAATATTTGATAATCTCCTGTTTCTTTCAAATAAGCTGAAACAGATAAAATTAACCATAACGGATCGTCATTAAAACCGCCGCCAATATCGGCATTTCCCTTTTTTGTAAGAGGCTGATATTGATGGAAACAAGTTCCGTCAGAAAGCTGAGTTGAGGCCAAATCTATGATTCGCTGACGCGCCCTTGAAGGAATTATATGGACAAATCCAAGCAAATCCTGGTTACTATCGCGGTACCCCATTCCGCGCCCGATGCCTGATTCATATAAAGATGCCGAACGTGATAAATTAAAAGTCACCATACATTGATATTGATTCCAGATATTAGCCATGCGATTTATAATTTTATCAGGTGTATTGACTTGATAAGATGATAAGAATTCTTCCCAATAATTTTTTAGTTCAACTATTGCTGTTTGAATGTTACCGTCTTTTGAGTATTTGGAAAATACCGATTGAAATTCTTCTTTCCTTATAGTACCGTCTTTATTGAATTTATTTTCATCCGGATTCTCGGCATATCCCAATAAGAAATTTATTGTTTTGCTCTCACCTGCTTTTAGATTAATATCTATTTGATGAACACCGATTGGAAGCCAGCCGTAGGCAGTACTCTTGCTGCACTTTCCTTTTAATATTGCCTGCGGTGCTTCAAGACCGTTGTGAACTCCCACAAAAGCATCCCTGCTGGAATCATAACCGGAAGTTTTCCAGTTTACCGCAAAATAAGCATAATGATTGCGGCGCTCCCTGTATTCCGTCTTATGAAAAATTACTCCGTCTCCGATTTCAACCTGTCCCGTAGAATAGTTTCTCTGGAAGTTTGTCATATCATCGTATGCTTCCCATAAGCACCATTCAATGTAACCCCATAATCTGATTCTCTTAGATTTTTTAGAATGGTTTGTCAGTTGAACATGCCATATTTCATTCCTTGAGTTTAAAGGAATAAAGAATAAAGATGAAACTTCGAGCTTATTCTTTTCTCCATTTATTTTAGTATATCCCAATCCGTGCCTGCATTCATATTTATCCATATCAACACGCATCGGCTTCCACATCGGATTCCAAATTAACTTATCATCTTTTATATACAGATAGCGTCCGTTACTATCCATGGGAATATTATTATACCGATACCTCGTTAATCGGCGCAGG
>DATKLQ010000077.1:0-18569 GCA_035542335.1 Ignavibacteriaceae bacterium
ATTGTACCTACATTAACGTGAGGTTTACTCCTGTCAAATTTTTCTTTTGCCATCTAAATCTCCTTTAATTTATTTTCATTTATTTATTGATTTTTCTTTTTATGCAGCAGACATGCTTTTCTTTCCAAAAGATTTTTCAGCGATTTCATCGGCAATAGATTTAGGCACTTCCGAATAGCGTGAAAACTGCATTGTAAAAATTGCCCGGCCCTGCGTCATAGATCTTAATATGGTAGCATACCCGAACATCTCGGAAAGGGGTACGACAGCTTTAATAACCTGGGCATCTTTACGTGCGGAGAATCCTTCAATCTTACCTCTCCTGGAGTTAAGGTCACCCATTACATCTCCCAGATATTCTTCGGGTGTTACAACTTCAACATCCATAATCGGCTCCAAAAGAATAGGTTTTGCTTTCTTTGCGCCTTCTTTAAAAGCTATTGAACCGGCTACTTTAAAAGAAATTTCATCGGAGTCGACATCATGATAAGAGCCGTCGTAAAGCTTTGCTTTAATATCGACAACAGGAAACCCGGCAATAACGCCGTTTCGCATTGCTTCCTGAATTCCTGCGGAAACAGGGGTAATAAATTCTTTGGGAATTACTCCTCCTACAATTCCATTGATAAACTCATAACCTTTTCCGGGCTCATTCGGGCTTAATTCAATCCAAACATGCCCGTATTTTCCGCGGCCGCCCGATTGCTTAATGAACTTCCCTTCACTATTTACGGTCTGAGTAATAGTTTCCCTGTATGCAACCTGGGGTTTGCCGATATTAGCTTCAACATTAAATTCTCTTTTCATCCGATCAACCAGGATTTCCAGATGAAGCTCACCCATTCCGCTTATTAATGTCTGGCCTGTTTCATCATCAATATTTACCCTGAAAGTAGGATCTTCATCAGAGAGTTTATTTAAAGCATTTCCTAATTTATCCTGATCTGCTTTTGTCTTAGGTTCAATTGCAATCTGGATGACAGGTTCGGGGAAAATAATTTTCTCAAGCACAATCGGATCATCCTTACCGCAGAGAGTATCGCCGGTTTTAGTAAATTTCAAACCTACTGCAGCTGCGATATCTCCGGCTCTCACTTCACCAATTTCCTCCCGATGGTTTGCGTGCATCTGGAGAAGCCGGCTAATGCGTTCCTTTTTCCCGCTCACAGCGTTGAATATATATGAGCCGGCGGAAAGAGTCCCTGAGTAAACTCTGAAGAAAGTCAATTTTCCGACATAGGCATCGTTCATTATTTTAAAAGCCAGAGCAACAAACTCTTCGTTCGGATCAATTTTTCTTTTCACTATATCGTTGATACCGATATGATGAGCTTCGATTTCCTTGAAATCATAAGGAGAAGGCAAAAAATCCACAACCGCGTCAAGCAATTTTTGAACGCCTTTATTTTTAAATGCTGAACCGCAAAGCACCGGGATAATCTTAAGCTCGATGGTTGCCTTCCGGAGCACTCTTTTTATTTCCTCGTCTGTTATTTCCAGGCCATTCAAATATTTTTCAAGCAAGGTATCATCTATATCGGAAACAGCCTCGAGCATCTGAGTTCTGTATTTATTTGAAATTTCAACAAGATCTTTAGGGATACTTAGTTCATCATAGGTAGCGCCGAGCGTTTCCTCATGGTACATATGAGCTTTAAATGAGATCAAATCGATTACACCTGAATACATATCGCCTTCACCGATGGGCAGATTAACCGGGACGGCATTGGCACCGAGCCGGTCTTTAATCATCTGAACGGCATTATAGAAATCGGCACCGGTTCTATCCATTTTATTAATAAAAGCGATCCTGGGGACGCGGTATTTATCAGCCTGCCTCCAAACCGTTTCCGACTGCGGCTCAACTCCGCCCACGGCACAAAAAAGAGCAACCGCTCCGTCAAGAACTCTTAATGATCTTTCTACCTCAACCGTAAAATCAACATGGCCGGGAGTATCTATTATATTTATTTGATGATCTTTCCAGAAGCAGGTAGTTGCCGCGCTTGTAATAGTAATCCCGCGTTCCTTTTCCTGCTCCATCCAGTCCATTGTTGCGGCGCCTTCATGCACTTCGCCGAGCCTGTGAGTTTTGCCGGTATAAAAAAGAATACGCTCGGTTGTAGTAGTTTTACCGGCATCTATGTGCGCCATAATTCCGATGTTTCTTACTCTATCTATTGATAATTTATCAGCCATCTAATTATCTTCACCTAATCTTTCTATTTATATTCATTACCATTTAAAGTGTGCGAATGCTTTATTTGCTTCCGCCATTTTATGTGTATCATCTTTCTTTTTTACCGAAGAACCTTCACCATTTGAAGCGGCAATAAGTTCCGAAGCAAGCTTTAAAGCCATTGATTTTTCATTTCTTTCCCTGGAGTAATTTCTCAGCCACCTCATTGCCAGGGCAATTCTTCTTTCGGGTCTAACTTCGGTCGGAACCTGGTAGGTAGCTCCCCCGACTCTGCGGCTTCTTACTTCAATTATAGGCTGCACATTGGATATAGCCTGCTTGAAAACCGAAAGCCCTTCTTTTTTAGTCCTGCTTTCAATTATTTCAAAAGCATCATATACAATTTTCCTTGCAGTCGATTTCTTTCCTTCGAACATAATCGAATTAATAAACTTTGCCACAATCATATCCTTAAATTTCGGATCAACTTTTATAAATCTTTTTTCGGCTCTCTTTTTTCTCATTTCTATTTAGCCTTCGGTTTTTTTGCTCCATACTTGGATCTCCCTTTTTTTCTATCTTCAACGCCGCTGGTATCAAGGGTTCCGCGTATGATATGGTACCTGACCCCGGGAAGATCTTTAACTCTTCCTCCTCTAATAAGAACAATCGAATGTTCCTGAAGATTGTGCCCTTCTCCTGGGATATAAGCAGTTACTTCAATATTGTTAGTCAGCCTTACTCTAGCCACTTTCCTTAATGCCGAGTTCGGCTTTTTAGGCGTAGTGGTATAAACCCTGGTGCATACTCCTCTTTTCTGAGGACATGCATCGAGAGCCGGAGCTTTATTCTTTCCAAAAATTTGTACTCTGCCTTTGCGGACCAACTGATTAATTGTGGGCACTAAATCTCCAAAAAAATTGCAAAATCAAAAAAAATTAAGACTTCTAATATATAGCTTGGGCGAAAATTAGTCAAGAAAAGGAGACTTTCGGAATAATTAAATTCGGCTCAAATAAACTAATGAGCCGAATTATAATAATTCTCAGCTTGCCTGGATTTTTTCTTCTTCTTTTACCTCAGGCACTACCTCTTCCGATTTCAACATTATATTCCTGTATTTCTTTAAACCGCTTCCGGCCGGGATCAAATGACCCATTACAACATTTTCCTTTAATCCCAGCAAATAATCTACTTTTGCTTCGGTTGCTGCGTTGGTTAAAACCTTGGTAGTTTCCTGGAAAGAAGCAGCAGAGATAAAGCTTTCAGTAGAGAGTGCGGCTTGGGTAATCCCGAGCAGAACATGTTCAAAAGTTGCAGGATATCCATCCCGTGTCGCAATAGATTTTTTACTCTTCTTCTTCAAATCGGCATTAATTTCTCTCAGTTTGCTTTTCGCGACGAGCTGCCCGTCTTTGAATTTGGAATCGCCTTTATCTTCAATATAAACCATAGACATTACTTTGCCGTTCTCCTCAATGAACTCATTCCTGTCTACCATGTCTTCTTCAAGAAATCTGGTATCACCCGGAGAGACGATTTTCACTTTTTGCAGCATTTGCCTTACTATTACCTCGATATGCTTGTCATTAATTTTTACACCCTGCAGACGATAAACATCCTGAATTTCATTTACCAGATATTCCTGTACGGCGCTAGTGCCTTTAATCTTCAGAATGTCATGAGGATTAATCGGTCCGTCGGTGATTTTTTCACCTGCCGGAATTTCATCTCCCTCTTGAACCAGGATATGTTTTCCCAAAGGCACATTATATTTTTTCTCATCAGATTCATCAGGAGCCGTAACAAAAATTTCTCTTGAGCCTTTTTTACGAGCACCGAACCTTACCTTACCTTCAATCTCGGAAACAATAGCAGGTTCCTGGGGGCTTCTTGCTTCAAATAATTCAGTAACTCTAGGGAGACCGCCGGTAATGTCCCGGCTCTTCGTTGTTTGCTTTGAAATTTTTGCCAAAATTGTACCGGCAGTAATGCTTTCGTTCTCTTCAACGGATAAGTATGCACGCGTCGGAATATTGAACGTTTTTTTAGCATCTCCGTTCTCAATCAAGATACTGGGAGTTAAATTTTTATCTTTTGATTCAATTACGACTTTCTGAACATGCCCAGTTTGTTCATCAGTTACCTGCTGTAAAGTACTGCCGTCGATTAAATCGACGAATCTGACCCTGCCCCCGATATCAGAGAGAATAACCGCATTATAAGGATCATGGCTGTAGAGAGGCTGACGTTTTTTAACGATCTGGTTATCGCTGACCACTAGTTCAGCACCGTAAGGAACATCATATTTTTTAATCTGGCGGTTGTTCTCATCATAAAGGTTGATAACACCTCTGCGGCCCGTAACTACTTTTACTTTTCCAATGTAATCCGATTTCTCGACAAAGGAAATCCTTTCAAATTTTACCGTGCCGTCGCCATGAGCTTCAACCTGGGACTGGCTCGCAATTCTCGAAGATGTACCGCCAAGGTGGAATGTTCTCAATGTAAGCTGAGTGCCCGGTTCACCGATTGACTGAGCGGCAATAATACCGACGGCTTCGCCTATTTCAACAAGCTTGCCGTTTGTTAAATTCCTGCCGTAGCATTTCGCGCAAACGCCTCTCTTCGATTCACATGTTAATACAGTTCTGATATAAACAGATTCGATATTGGCATCCTCAATTTTTTCGGCAATACTTTCAGTAATAATCTCGCCGGCAGGCACAATTACTTCATCAGTTTTAGGATCGATTACATCTTCCTGGGCAACACGGCCAGTTATACGTTCGCTCAAGGGTTCTCTTTCCTGCTCAACATCTTTTAAAGCAGTAACTTCAATACCGAGGATTGTTCCGCAATCTATTTCACTTATGATTACATCCTGGGCTACGTCTACTAATCTCCTTGTAAGATAACCTGCATCGGCGGTTTTCAATGCAGTATCGGCGAGGCCCTTTCTCGCACCGTGGGTAGAGATAAAATACTCAAGCACAGAAAGCCCTTCTTTAAAGTTTGCAACGATCGGGCTTTCAATAATTTCGCCGGCCTGGCCCGATAAAGTTTTTTGAGGCTTCATCATAAGACCTCTCATTCCGGCAAGCTGCCTTACCTGCTCCTGGGAACCTCTTGCACCGGAGTCAACCATCATGTGAAGGGAGTTAAAGCCTTGATTGTGCATACGAAGTTTTTCCATTAATGCACGTGCGACATCGTTAGTAGTATGGGTCCAAACGTCGATAATTTTATTGTAGCGTTCGGAGTCGGTAATAACACCCTGCTCGTGCTGACTCAGTATCTTCTCAACTTCTTTGTTAGCCTTGGAAATCATAGTTTCCTTTTCATCAGGGATAATCATATCGCCGTAGCTTACGGAAAGCCCTGCTGCAGTAGCATACCTGAAGCCGAGCTCCTTTAAATCATCCAGGAATTTGGCAGTAACCTTATTTCCCATTTTCATAAACATCTGGCCAATAAATCCGCCGAAAGTCTTTTTTATAAGCAGCTGGTTAAAGAATCCCATTTCCTTAGGAACAATCTGATTAAAGATTACTCTACCGGTTGTAGTTTCAATAAGCTGATCATCATTTTTAACTTTTATTCTTGCATGAAGTCCGAGAATTTTATTGTTATAAGCCATTATAACTTCTTCGGGAGAGCTGAACAGCATTCCTTCACCCCTATCACCTTCACGAAGCTTGGTTAGATAATAACAACCCAGAACGATATCCTGGGTAGGTACAACAATAGGGCTTCCGTTTTGAGGTGATAAGATATTATGACTGCTAAGCATCAGAATGGATGCTTCGAGCTGAGCCTCGTAAGAAAGCGGGACATGCACCGCCATCTGGTCGCCGTCAAAGTCGGCGTTGAATGCAGTGCAAACCATCGGGTGCAGCTGGATTGCCCTTCCATCTATAAGCACAGGCTGAAATGCCTGGATACCTAATCTATGAAGTGTAGGAGCACGGTTGAGCAGGATAGGATGGCCGGTAATAATTTTCTCAAGGATATCCCAGATTATCGGGTCTTTCCTGTCGACAACTTTTCTTGCACTTTTTACGGTTTTATTATGTCCGCGTTCAATAAGCTTCCGGATTATGAAAGGTTTGAATAATTCAACCGCCATATCTTTTGGAAGGCCGCACTGATGCAGCTTTACTTCCGGACCGACTACAATTACTGAACGCCCGGAATAGTCAACTCTTTTACCCAGCAGGTTCTGACGGAAGCGGCCCTGTTTTCCTTTAAGCATATCGCTCAAAGATTTCAGCGGACGGTTATTATCGCTTCTTACAGCACTGCCTCTTCTCGAGTTATCAAATAACGCATCAACGGCTTCCTGAAGCATTCTTTTTTCATTTCTAAGAATAACTTCGGGAGCTTTTATATCAATTAATCTCTTTAGGCGGTTATTTCTGATTATAACTCTTCTGTAAAGATCGTTGAGATCGCTTGTAGCAAATCTTCCGCCTTCAAGGGGCACTAACGGTCTCAGCTCGGGAGGAATTACAGGAACATAATTTAAAACCATCCATTCAGGTTTATTGGGAACTTTACCTTCTTTTTCTTTGAAAGATTCAACTACTCTCAATCTTTTTAGCAGATCCGATTTTTTCTGCTGTGAGGTTTCCTCCTTCAGCTGGTCTCTCAGATCCCTAGATAATGTTTCAATATCGGTATTCTTCAAAATTTCTTTAACAGCATCGCCGCCGATTTTTGCGATAAATTTTTTCGGATCACTATCTTCCAACTTTTCATTTCCGGCAGGCACCGAGTTTAAAACTTCAAAGTATTGATCTTCGGATATCAAATCCAAGCGGCTTAATCCTGTCGGCCCGGGATTAATCACAACGTATGATTCATAATAAATAACCTTCTCAAGCTCCTTCAAGCTGATGCCGATAATATTTCCAATTTTCGAAGGCTGAGCCCTGAAAAACCAGATATGAACAACCGGTACTGCAAGACCGATATGTCCCATTCTTTCTCTACGTACGCTTTTCTGGGTAACTTCAACACCGCATCGATCGCATATAATTCCTTTGTACCTGATTCTTTTATACTTGCCGCAGAAGCATTCCCAATCACGCGTAGGTCCAAAGATCTTTTCGCAGAACAACCCGTCTTTTTCTGGGCGGAATGATCTGTAGTTTATTGTTTCCGGTTTTGTAACTTCGCCATGGGATCTAGAGAGTATATCATCAGGGCTGGCTAAAGATATAGTAATGCTGTTAACATCCCGCATTGCATTTTCTTGAACTCTGTATGGCATATTCTAATCTCCTAATTTCTAATTAATAATTATCAGCCGGTTAATTAATTTTTATATCAAGACCTAATCCCTGGAGCTCTTTAATTAAAACGTTAAAAGACTCAGGGATATTAGGTTCCGGCAGATTTTCACCTTTAACAATCGCTTCGTACACCTTAGCTCTTCCGGCCACGTCATCGCTTTTTACAGTAAGTATTTCCTGCAGGATATGAGAAGCACCGTATCCTTCAAGAGCCCAGACTTCCATTTCTCCGAACCTTTGTCCTCCGAACTGAGCTTTACCTCCCAGAGGCTGCTGAGTAATCAGAGAGTATGGCCCGATTGACCTGGCATGTATCTTATCGTCAACCAGGTGGCTGAGCTTAAGCATATAAATATATCCGCATGTTACCTTTTGATGGAATTTCTCGCCGGTTCTGCCGTCGTAAAGATCGGTTTTGCTGCCTTTTTCCAGCCCGGCTTTTTCCAGCCATTGATCAACATCTTCCATTTTCGCTCCATCAAAGATCGGTGTTGAGAATCTGACACCGAGCTTTTTGCCTGCCCATCCCAAAGCGGTTTCATAGAGCTGCCCGAGGTTCATACGGGATGGTACACCGAGAGGATTGAGAACTATATCAACCGGGGTTCCATCGGGCAGGAAGGGCATTTCCTCTATAGGAACAATTTTGGCTACTACACCTTTATTTCCGTGGCGGCCTGCCATTTTATCTCCGACCGCCAATTTTCTTTTTTTAGCAACATATACTTTAGCAAGCTGAACTATACCCGGAGGAAGTTCGTCCCCGCTGGTAATTTTGATCTTCTCCTTCTTATACTCCTCTTCGAGATCAGCAAGCACATCAAAATAATTTTTATATAATGTATTTATATGATGGTTAGTTCTTTTCGATTCAACCCATTCCAATGTATAATCCAGCTTAGTAACATCTTCCATCGACGAAAATGTATTCTCTTTTATAACAGTACCGTTTCTCAAAACTACGCTTCCATCCAGGTCACGAATGCTCACTGAAGTCTGGCTTTCTGTTAATTTGGTAAGCTTTTCAACAAGTTTCTCATAATGTCTCTTTAATGCCTGATTATGTTCGTTATCAAGATTCTCAAGAGCTTTCTTTTCAGCTTTTTTAGATTCATTATCTCTTCTTTTTCTGCTGAACAACCTAGTTTTAATAACCGTACCTTTTATTCCCGGGGGTGCTTTCAGGGATGCATCTTTCACATCGCCCGCTTTATCCCCGAAGATGGCTCTCAATAATTTTTCCTCCGGTGTCGGATCAGTTTCTCCTTTAGGAGTAATTTTCCCGATCAGAATATCATTTTCTTTAACTTCGGCACCCTCGCGAATAATTCCGTTTTCGTCGAGGTTTTTTACTGCCTCCTCGCTCACATTGGGAATTTCCCTCGTTAATTCCTCCTCACCGCGCTTTGTCTCCCTTACCTGGAGCTCAAATTCCTCAATATGAATAGAAGTATAAATATCTTCGCTGACAACTTTTTCACTTATGACTATGGCATCCTCAAAGTTGTAGCCTCTCCAAGGCATAAAAGCAACCAGCACATTTCTTCCTAGCGCTAATTCGCCTTCGTTAGTAGAGGAACCGTCGGCTAAAACATCACCTTTTGTAACTTTCTGGCTTTCGTTAACAAGCGGTCTCTGGTTGACACAGGTTTCCTGGTTTGTGCCGTGGAATTTTGTAAGCTTATAAGTTACCCGTTTCACGTCATCAAACCTGGTAAGAGCTTCAATGCTGTTCGGGTTAATATCATATTTAACAATTATTTTATTAGAATCGACATATTCTACCATTCCGTCGTCTTCAGCAACTATCACTGCTCTCGAATCCGCGGCAACTCTTTTTTCAAGGCCCGTACCTACGATTGGGGTTTCAGGTCTAAGCAAGGGCACAGCCTGGCGCTGCATATTCGATCCCATGAGCGCTCTGTTGGCATCATCATGTTCCAGGAAAGGAATTAATGCTGCTGCAGCACTTACTATTTGAGAAGGCGCCACATCCATATATTGAATACTATCCGGTGTAGAAATAGGAAATTCACCTTTGTTCCTTGACTTAACTCTGTCGCTGGTAAATTTCTGCTGTTCTGTTAAAGGTGCATTTGCCTGTGCAATAGTAAATTGATCCTCCTGTTCGGCAGTGAGGTAATCAACGGTATTCGATACTTTACCCTTCTCGACTTTCCTGTACGGACTTTCCAGGAATCCATATTTATTTACCCTGGAATAGATTGTCAATGAAGAAATTAAACCGATATTTGGACCTTCAGGAGTTTCAATGGGGCATAAGCGGCCATAATGAGTATAATGCACGTCGCGGACCTCGAATCCTGCACGTTCCCTTGTCAAACCGCCCGGGCCTAATGCAGACATTCTTCTCTTGTGAGTAAGCTCAGCAAGGGGGTTTGTCTGATCCATAAACTGGGATAACTGATTTGTCCCGAAGAATGCGTTTATTACCGAGCTTATGGTCCTTGCATTTACAAGATCCTGAGGTGTAAAGCTTTCGGTATCGCGCATGTTCATTCTTTCCTTAATAGTTCTGGCCATACGCGACATTCCTACCATAAACTGCTGCCCCAACTGTTCGCCTACTGTTCTTACCCTCCTATTCCCCAAATGATCTATATCATCCACGGATTCATTGCCGTTCTTAAGGCTGATTATATATTTCATTATAGCAATAATATCTTCGGTTGTTAATATCGTGGTAGTTTCGGGAATATTGAGCCTCAGCTTATCATTCATTCTATGCCTGCCTACTTCACCGAGATCATATCTCTTATCATTAAAAAAGAGCTTATCAATTAAAGCCTGTGCAGTTTCAAGATCCGGTGCTTCACCGGAACGAAGCTGACGGTATATTGCATATAATGCTTCTTCTTTTGTATGGGCGGTATCTTTCCTCAATGTATTTACAATCAGATCCTGATCAGGAATAGTATCCGCACTAATCAACTTAATCTTTTCGATTTCAGCTTCCTTTAATCTTTCAATATCTTCTTCCGAAAGAACACTGTCTTTTGTTAAGAAGATTTCCCCTGTAGACATATCAAAAATATCACTAGCGATAGTTCTGCCTACGTACTTCTCTATTTTAACTTTGCTTATATCAATTTCTTCAACCAGTTTAAATAAAGATAAAATCTCTTCATCCGAAGCATACCCGATCGCCCGAAGCAGGGTAGTTGCGGGGAATTTTTTTCTCCTGTCGATGTACACGTACATGACATAGTTAATATCGGTTGCAAATTCCACCCATGAACCTCTTAAAGGAATAATACGGGCGGAATAAATAGGAGTACCGTTGGGATGAACCGTCTGGGAAAATGCTACACCGGGCGAACGGTGCAACTGCGTAACAACAACCCTTTCAGCACCATTAATAATGAACGTACCTTTTTCTGTCATGAAAGGGAGATTGCCGAGATACACTTCCTGCTCAACTGTATTAACAAATTCTTCAGTCTCGGGATTTTTAGTAGAAAGCCGCAATTTTCCTTTCAGAGGAGCAGCAAATGTAAGCCCTCGTTCCAGGCATTCTTCGATAGAGTATCTCGGCTTTTCAATATTATATTCGATGAAATCGAGGCGATAGATTTCTTTATTATCCAGGATGGGGAAATTGGAGCTAAAAACCGCCTGCAGGCCTTTATTTTCTCTTTTTGAAGGGGAAATTTTTAATTGTACAAAATCTTCAAAGGAATCTGTCTGCACGCTTAATAGATCCGGAATATCAATAATAGAAGTAATTTTCCCAAAGGAAATTCTGCCATTATGATTATTATTCACTTAAACCTCCATTAAAATTACTATTCTTAACTTATGCAAGAGAACATTTGATCATTCATAAAATCGTTATTATCAAAATTTAAAAAGTGATAAGTCGAATTTTCTCCGGCTTACCACTAGAAAATTAAGATAAAATCTCAGAAAAATTATTTAACAGTTACGGTTGCGCCTGCTTCTTCAAACTCTTTTTTCAGTTTTTCAGCTTCGTCTTTTGAGATGCCCTCTTTAACGGGTTTGGGAGCAGAATCAACCAAGTCTTTCGCTTCTTTAAGTCCTAAGCCAGTATGAGCCCTTACAACCTTAATAACATTTATTTTTTTATCGCCCGCTGCTTGAAGTATTACATCGAACTCGGTTTTTTCTTCAACGGGAGCTCCGCCGCCAGCAGCCGGTGCAGCCCCGCCTGCCATTATTACCGGGGCAGCAGCCGTTACACCAAATTCATTCTCCAATGCTTTCTTCAGCTCCGAAGCTTCCAGCAGCGAAAGGCCTTTAATCTTCTCTACAATCTCCGAAATTTTTTCAGACATTTTTTTCTCCTACTAAATAAATTATTTTATAAAAATTATTATGCTGCCTTCTTGGAAATCTGGTCTATCACTGAAACCAGATTACCGATTACAGCATTTATTGCTCCGACAATTCCCGAAGCCGGTGAATTTATGCTGCCCAATATGCCGGCTATAATATCATTCTTCGACGGAAGAGAAGCGATTTCATTTAATTTATTTCCATCGTAATACTGGTTCTCAATATAACAGGCTTTCAAGGACAGTTTCTGCGAAGCATCATTATATTTTTTAATAATCTTCGCCGGTGCAACCGGGTTATTAGAAGCAAATGCATACCCGGTCATTCCAACGGAATGATCTGCAAGTTTATCATATTTACCGGCTTCATCTAATGCCCGTTTAAAAAGAGTATTTTTAATAACCTTATACCGGACACCTTCTTTACGGAATTCGTTTCTGATCGAATTAATATCAGCCACAGTAATCCCGGAATAATCGGTAAGATAAATTGCAGACGAATGCTCAATCATTTCTTTTAATTCAGAAATGATTTCTGTTTTTTCATCTTTGTTCATATTTATTCCATAACTAGATTATGTAAATCGAGTTGGTCTAGAAGCATTTATTTTGTGCGTAAAACTTTTTTTAGATAACCGCGATTTCTTCTTTAGATATTTTGAGGCCGGGGCCCATCGTGCTTGTTAAATAAAGGCTTTTAACATATTGGCCCTTTGCCGATGAAGGTTTTAATTTTATTATAGTATTTAAAAAAGCTTTTGCATTTTCTTCAAGCTTGTCCGCTTCAAAATTTAATTTTCCCAAAGAAGTATTAATAATACCTGCTTTATCAACCCTGAACTCGATTTTTCCTGCTTTAACTTCTTTAACAGACTTAGCTACATCCTGGGTCACCGTACCGCTTTTGGGATTGGGCATCAAGCCTTTCGGACCAAGAACTTTCCCGAGCTTACCAAGTTCACCCATAACATCGGGGGTTGCTACAATTACATCAATCTCCGCCCATCCTCCTCTAATCTTTTCAAGGTATTCATCGAACCCGGCAAAGTCGGCACCTGCATCCAAAGCCTCCTGCGCTTTTGCACCTTTGGCAACCACCAGCACTTTTATTTCTTTACCCGTGCCGTTGGGTAAAGAAACCGTTCCTCTAACCATCTGGTCGGCATGCCTGGGATCCACACCCAGCCTGATCGAGCAATCAAGACTTTCGGTAAATTTCAGTTTTGAATTTTCCTTCAATAATTTAATTGCGTCTAAGAGAGAATATTCTTTTGCCCTGTCTATCTTACCTAAAATCTCTTTAGTCCTTTTGGTTTTTTTCATTTTTCATCCGTTGATTAAAATTAATCTTCCACAGTGATGCCCATGCTCCTGGCAGTTCCGGCTATCATGCTCATTGCATGATCGATGTCGAATGCGTTCAAATCGGTCATTTTTAACTGGGCAATTTCCCTGACCTGGTTTTTACTGACTTTGGCTACTTTGTTCCTGTTCGGCTCATTGGAACCTTTTTCAATTTTTGCTGCCTTCAGGAGCAGAACCGCGGCCGGAGGAGTTTTGGTAATAAAAGTAAATGATTTATCGGAATAAACGGTAATAACAACCGGAATAATTAATCCTTCTTTATCCTGTGTCTTTGCATTAAACTGCTTGCAGAATTCCATTATGTTAACTCCTTTTTGTCCTAAAGCGGGTCCTACCGGGGGGGAAGGATTAGCTTTGCCTGCCGGGATCTGGAGTTTAATAAAGCCTGCTACTTTCTTTGCCATAAAATTTCCTGTAAAAATTAAGTACTGTATTATCTTTCTAATTCTGCCTGGACAAAATCAATCTCAACGGGTGTTTTTCTTCCGAAGATTGAAACCATAACCTTTATCTTCATTTTTTCTTCATTCACTTCCTGTACAGTACCGCTGAAATTGTTAAACGGTCCGTCAATAATTTTAACGACATCACCCGTTCTGAAAATTGTTTCCATCCTCTCACTGGTTTCATCCTGCGTAATTCTGCCTACTATCCTTTTAACTTCCTCCGGCTGAAGAGGATTCGGATTGTTCTTTGTACCCAGAAAGCCCATTACAGACGGAGTATTTAAGATGAACTCTTTGACCTGGTTATCAAGCTCCGCCTGTACAAGCAGGTAGCCGGGAAAAAAGTTTTTTGTTTTGCTTTTCTTTTTCCCATCTTTTACCTCGAAAACTTTTTCAGTAGGAACAAGAATATCTTTTATCTTAAACCGGAGATTTTCATTATCGGATAACTCCGATTCCAGAAGAGATTTAACTTTATTCTCATGTCCGGAAAAAGTTCTGACTACATACCATCTGGCGTCCATAAGCACGCTTAAAAAATTCCTTGGAATAATTTTGTAACGGCCATATCTATTATATAAGTAAATCCGGCGATAATCAGGCAGACTATTATTACTATCGTGGTCGATTCTTTCAGCTCTTCTTTAGTCGGCCATGTAACTTTTTTCATTTCTTTAACTACATCGTCGACAAAGGCAATGATTTTTTCTTTCATAATCCTTAGCTTGATTTTATCCGCACGTCAGGAGGGACTCGAACCCCCAACCTGCGGTTTTGGAGACCGCTGCTCTAGCCAATTGAGCTACTGACGTATTAAAAACTATTTTGTTTCCTTATGAACAGTATGCTTTTTGTCCCAGCGGCAGTATTTTTTATATTCGACTCTTCCGGAATGGGTCCTTTTGTTTTTTGTGGTGGTGTAATTTCTTCTTTTACACTCAGTGCATTCTAATGTTATAATTTCTCTCATAATATTTAATTTTTTTTAATCACTGGTTTTATTCTGAGCTGATGACCGGGATTGAACCGGTGACCTCTTCCTTACCAAGGAAGTGCTCTACCAACTGAGCTACATCAGCAGCCGGCTTAGATTAATTTCAAGATGTCTGAGCGGGAGACGGGATTTAAACCCGCAACCAATCGCTACAAAGTCGGGAATGATTCCGGCCAACTGAATGGGTATTTTTTCCAAAAACTTTTTAATATTCATGAGTGATCTAATTTATCTTTTCCACGGCTTCCGCTCTCGTATTAAATCTCCAAAACTATTTTTTTAGAATATATATAGAATTTCATGAGCGGGAGACGGGACTCGAACCCGCGACCAACAGCTTGGAAGGCTGTGACTCTAGCCAACTGAGTTACTCCCGCATTTCTAAAGTACTTTAAATATTTTGATTAACCTGCGGATCATCCCAATCTGGCAGAAGGACTCTGGCAACAGAGTTAGTTCTGCACAGCAAATCGAAAACTTTCAGCTGGATTTGAATACTCTATCACCGGGAAAGTTTTTGACCAAGCTTTTCCCGTTCCACATCATCTATAAGAACAATTTTTATATAAGGATTAGATTCAAATAAACAAAAAAATAAGGGAAGTAAGTTTTAATATTTAATTAATTCCCTTAACATATATTATACTTTTTTAAGTTCCGTGGGCGGCGAGGGATTCGAACCCCCAAAGGCGTCAGCCAACGGATTTACAGTCCGCCCCGGCTCTCCAACTCCGGCGTCCGCCCTAAAATTTAAAAACGAGCAATAAATATATCCCTAATCAGTTAAATATGCAAACTAAAATTGGATATATAAAATCTAAACGGATATATAAAACAGATATCGGAGCCTAATCAAAGTGTACCGCTACCATAATCCATTTACTAGGCTTTTTTCTATGCTGAAACAATATTTCGGAATTAGAATAATGATCAATACGGAGTTTGTTATTAATTTAGCGTTTTATAAAATTGAATAGTATTTATAAAGCGTTTAAAATGTTAAAATTTCCGAAAGGATTATTTAATAGAATGGAGCATTTTCTCAAATTTCAAAACAAAAGCATATTCTTTTTGATACTTTTTCTTGCCGTACTTTGGCGAGTTAACAACATATCCTCACCAATTATGGGCGCCCAATCCTGGAGACAAGCTGATACAGCTGCAATGTCTAGGAACTATTATGAAAATGGTTTTAACTTTCTATACCCTCAAATCGATTGGGGTGGAAATTCGGAAGGTTACGTAGAATCCGAATTCCCATTCTATCAATTTATAGTGGCATTATTTTATAGACTCTTTGGAATTCACGAAATAATTGGCCGAATTCTTTCTGTAATATTTTCAATTGTCACCATTCTAGTTTTGTTCAAAACAGTAAGTAAATATATAGATGAAAAAACGGCTTTATGGACATGTTTTATCTATTCAATTCTTCCTATAAATGTTTTTTACAGCAGGGTTTTTATGCCGGAACCATTATTATTAATGAGTATTTCGCTGGGTTTATATTCTTTTTCCGAATGGCTGGATAAACAAAAACCCATTTTTTATTTTATTTCGGTTTTCTTCATTTGCTTAGCATGTTTGATTAAAATCCCTACACTTTATATAGGATTGCCGCTTGCTTACTTAGCATGGAAGAAATATGGTAAAAACGTCTTTAAAAATATTCCGATTATTTGTTATTCGGCGGCTGTCTTTATTTCTGTATTTTTATGGTATTACCATGCCCATCAAATTTATCAAAAAAGTAATTTATCATTTGAAATTTGGGGCTATGGCAGCGATAAGTGGGGAAACTGGGACTTTATCTGCACGTGGGAGTATTGGAATGGAGTATTTTTTAAAAATATTGCTGAGAAACATTTGACCTGGACTGGATTTATAATCTTTATTCTTGGTTTGATTCTTTTTAGAAAAAATATAAAAATTAAATTATTCTACCTTTGGCTGCTGGCGGGATTTATCTATTTAATAATTGTTGCAAAAGGAAACTACTATCATGATTATTACCAATTGCCTATTATTCTTCCGATTTCCGTATTTATAGGGAAGGTTTTTTCGGATTATCTGAGGATTAATTTATCAAATTGGCAATCTAAATTTTTGGGAATTGCTTTTGTAATAACAATGGTTTTGAGCATTTTTCGTTATGTTGACTACATAAAGAGAGAAGATCCCCAAAAGGCAGAGAAATATAAGCTTGCTTTAATTGCTAAAAAAATAGTTCCCGAGAATTCATTGGTTATTGCAGTCTCTAATTATGATCCTATGCTACTTTATAATTCCCACAAAAAGGGCTGGCAATGCTCCCCCGGTGATATTTATATTGGTTTCATTAAGGATAAAATAAAAAAGAAAGCAGACTATCTGCTTATGAATCAAAAGGATTTTACCGATAAATTTTTATTAAATAATATTGTCTCGACTTATAAGACTGAGGTATATAATGACGGTGAATGTTTAATTATAAAACTTGATTAAAAATTAATGAATATTCTTCTCAGCGGTTCCACAATTCCCTATCCAGACTGCGGTATTGAATAGCTTCGCTGATGTGCTGAGGCAGGATATTTTCGGCTGAGTCTAGATCGGCAATTGTCCGACTCACCTTCAATATTCTGTCATATGCCCTTGCTGAAAGACCCAATTTGGTCATTGCCATTTTCAGGAGTTCCGCACCGGCAGAATCAAGCGTGCAAAACTGCCGTACTTCCCTGGGGCCCATATCCCCATTATTATAGATATGTTTTAAACCGGCAAATCTCTTTAGTTGAATCCTCCTCGCGGCGATTACTCTTTCCCTAATTACAGATGAAGATTCGCTTTTTGTTTCCGCAGAAAGCTCTTTGTATTTTACCGCCGGGACTTCAATGTGAATATCAATTCTGTCAAGCAGGGGACCGGATATTCTTGCCATGTATCGTTGTATTTGAGGAGGTGCACAGGTGCATTCTTTATTCGGATCGGTGTAATATCCGCAGGGGCAGGGATTCATTGCACTGGCAAGCATAAAATTTGCCGGGAACTGGAGAGTCAATTTAGATCTGCTTACGGTAACCTTCGAATCCTCAAGCGGCTGGCGTAAGACTTCGAGTACATTTTTTTTGAACTCCGGCAGCTCATCTAAAAACAACACGCCGTGGTTGGCAAAGGAAACTTCTCCGGGCCTCGGAAAGGAGCCGCCTCCTACAAGAGCAGCATCGGAAACGGTATGATGCGGATTTCGGAAAGGCCTCTCGGTTACCAATGCTTTGTCTTTCGGAAGAATGCCTGCAACAGAATGAATCTTGGTGGTTTCAAGAGCCTCTTCAAAAGTCATGGGGGGGAGAATAGTCGGAAGCCTTTTAGCCAGCATAGTTTTACCGGATCCGGGAGGTCCAATCATTAAGATATTATGGGCGCCGGCAGCTGCCACTTCCAATGCTCTTTTAACATTTTCCTGTCCTTTTACATCGGAGAAATCCAAATGATAAACATTCACCTGGGAAAACAGCTCATCCCTGTCCGTTAAAGTTCTTTCAGGCTGTGATTTGCCGTTCATAAAATTGACAACATCCTCCAGGCTCTCCATGCCGAAAACTTCTATATCATCAACAATTGAGGCTTCTTTTGCAGAATCAACAGGCAGAATAATTCTTTTGAAGCCTTTCTTTTTTGCTTCTACGGAGATAGGCAATGCTCCTTTTACCGGTCTAAGTTTTCCATCGAGGGAAAGCTCACCGAGGAAAACAGATTCGGATATTAAATTTTCTTTGACATGATCAGTTGCAGCCAGCAGCCCTATTGCGATCGGCAGATCAAATGCACTTCCCTCTTTTTTAATATCTGCCGGAGCAAGATTGACAGTAATTTTGCTCGGTTTAATTTCATAGCTGCTGTTTTTAACAGCGGCAGTTACCCTTTCCCTGCTCTCTTTAACTGTGTTATCCGGCAACCCAACAATTGTGAAGCCGGGTATTTGCTTTTCCA
>DATKLQ010000078.1:0-5681 GCA_035542335.1 Ignavibacteriaceae bacterium
TAACCTATCTTCACGGGGGTCCTCCCGCTTTAACGCCTTTGGATTCCTACGCAATTAAAGCAGCGTCAAAAGCTATGGAGAAGGCATTCGGGAAGAAAACAGTGTTTGTCCGGGACGGCGGTTCAATACCAATAGTTAATATCTTTTCAAAAAGACTTAAGGCGCCGGTAGTTTTAATGGGTTTGGGATTAAGCTCTGAAAATCTCCATTCCCCGAATGAACATTTTAATTTAAATCATTTCAGGCTCGGGATTTTAAGTTCTGCCTTTTTTATGCGGGAATTAGCAGCAAATTCGGCGTAATTTTTATGTATTTACATCAAAAATGACCGGAGTCTTATAAAAATAAAAGGAACCGCACCTTAATTACTCCTTTGCAGTAATACCATAATTAATTTATCTTCCATGTAAAAGATTATAATTATTTTTAAAGAATATTTGAAAAATTATCTATTTTGATTAAAGGAGCGTGAATGATTGATTCTACTGCAAATTCGGGGATAATTGAGGAAAATATAACCCAGATACCGAATGGTTCGAATAATTCAAACGGCGGATCTATTAAGAATAATGATTCTATCAATTCGGAATTAAATTCACTGTACAAGGGAGTAGGTTTAAGAGATATCTCAAATTACGGGGCGATTGAACTTAGAGGAAACGATGTCCTTGAATTCCTGCATCGTATATCCACAAACTCTATTAAGGATTTGCCCAAGGAAAAAATAATTCAGACAATCTTTACAACCGAAAAGGGACGGATAATCGATAAAACATCGCTTTTCAATTTCCTTGAATTCCAGCTTCTTGTATGCAGTGCCGAACAGCAGGAAAAAGTAATGCGGTGGATAAACAAGTATATTATTTCAGATGATATTATTCAAACCGACATCAGCGGGAAATATACAATTTTCGAACTGCTGGGCCCGCAGGTTGAATCGTTTGTCATAATGATCTCCGGCAATGCAGTAAACAGCATCCAGGAAGATTCTTTTAAAGTGATAAATACCGACGGCATAATATTTTTCCTTGCTAAGTTGAAGGATAGAAACGGAAAAATGAAGTTCTGGATTATTGCTGATCCAAATTACGGGCAGCAGCTTGTCAGATACATGATGGAAAATAAAAGCATTTTTGATTTTAATTTAATCGGAGACGAAGCAAGCGATATATACAGGATTGAACAGGGGATCCCTTCGGCACCGTATGAAATTAATGATCTTTATAATCCCCATGAGGCCCGGTTGATGGATTTAGTGGATACAAAGAAAGGGTGTTATATCGGTCAAGAGGTGATTGCCCGCTTGGATACTTATGATAAGGTTCAGAAATATCTGATGGGAATCGAATTTGATCAAACAGTTGAGGAGGATCTTAAATTTTCTCTCCTTGATTCCGAGGGAGTGGAAGCCGGTGAAATTACCTCGTATGCCTATTCTCCTAATTTAAAAAAGCAGATTGGACTCGCATATATCCGGAAAGCTTTTATTCAAGAAGGAAAAATTTTAGCTGCAAAATCAGGCAATGGATTAAATGTTAATGTGCTGGTGCACGGCCTTCCATTTAAAAAATGAAAATATATACCAAAACCGGTGACAAAGGGGAAACAAGCATTTTAACCGGTGAAAGAGTCCCTAAAAATTCTCCTATTATTGAAGCATATGGAACAATAGACGAGTTAAATTCGTTTATTGGACTGGCAGCAGCAGAAACTCAAAATATTGAAATAAAAAAGCTTCTGGAGAAGATTCAAAATCAATTATTTCTTGTAGGAGCCGACCTTGCATCACCGGATAAAAAAGGTAATAAAAAGCTTGAAGAATTTAAAATTCCGGATGAATTTTACGTGGATGCGGAAGAAGCAATAGATCATTTTGAATCCAGGCTTGAGGAGCTGAAAAATTTTATTTTGCCAGGCGGTTCAAAATCAAGCAGTTTACTTCATATATGTCGTTCAATTACGAGGAGAGCCGAAAGAAGGATTGTGACGCTTAAAGAAAACATGAATATTGAGGAGAACATTATTATTTTTCTCAACAGGTTATCAGATTTATTTTTCGTTCTTGCCCGTTATGAAAATAAAAAATCCGGCATGCCGGATGTGATTTGGAAAAAGTAAAAAATTTACGATTTACGCTTTTTGATTTACGAATTCGTAAATCGTAATTCATAAATCGTAAATCCCATTGTTCTTTTTAAACTATGCTCCCTACTCCTTACTCCCTGCTCCATACTAACTTAACGGGGGTGAATTTGGTTTCGACGGGGTTGAAGAGGCATAGAACTGCGCACCGTGTTCCCCGAGTACACGTTAAAGAATTGGGAAAAAACAATAACTGGCGAATATAACTACGCCTTAGCCGCTTAATTAAATAAGCAGCCGTTCTCCGGGTTTTCTCATGCCGGGATCCGGAAGAACGTCGTTTAGGCATGATAGCCGACTCTGTTGCCTGTGCAGATGAGGCGAAATAAAAAGCAGGCAGGATTTAAAGCGTTTTTGTCTGCTTTGCAGCTTTAAATCCAAAACAAAACAGACTATGTGTGTAGAAGTTTTATGGATCTTAACTTCGGACGCGGGTTCGACTCCCGCCACCTCCACCAGCCTTAATTTGTCTCTCCAATTAGGATGCAATGATTTAATTCAACTGATCGAAACCTTCGTATTTTCCTTCTCAGAGGTAATTCCGCAATTATTTAACTGGATGGCTCGTAAGTTAAAGATCTTCAAGACTGAGAAGAGTAACTGAATTTCAGAATTATATTTATCTATTTGCCTTTTCCATAATGCTGTTATAAATTTATTACTGAATGATTTTTCTAAATCAGCATTTCATGAAAGAAAATCATAAGAAAATCATTTCAAATTTTCGGCAGCCGTACACTAATCCGGTTAACGCTTGACTTAATAAAATTACCTGTCCGTTACATGAACTATAATCATTGAAAGGAGAGGTTATATGAAAAATCATTTACAATTAACAACGCTTTCAATTGTTTTCATTATACAGGCAAGCTACCCCCAAACTTCCTTCTATGCAGATCACCAAATTTATAACCCGGACGATTCCATATCTGTTGTTTTTGCTAATGGTCCTGGCAACTCAACAGATTGGATCGGTATCTATAAAGCCGGCGATGTTCCCGGTACAGTCGATGCTATTCTCTGGAAGTATGTTAATAATACACAAACCGCCGGTGCAGGTATAACTCATGGAAGAATCAAATTCCCATCGGGTTTGCATGAAGAAGGTGATTATTGGGCCGGGTTTTTTGAAAGTGACGGCTATAATATATTGAAAACCGATACTTTTAAAATTAAAGCCGGACAGCCTTTCGTGAGTTTAAATAAATATGAATATGATATCGGTGAACCAATTACTGCTTCTTTTAAAAACGGTCCTAATAATGCTACCGATTGGATCGGTTTATATAAACTTGGAGACACTCCAGGTCCCATTCCTTCTACACTATGGCTTTATGTAAACGGGACACAAGGTGCAACCGGTGGTATCTCTGAAGGCAGCGTAACTTTCGATCCGGGTCTTGTGGATAAAGGGATCTATTTTGCCGGATTTTTTGAAAACGACGGGTATACTTTCCTCGATTCAATGGGTTTTTCAGTTTCTAATTTATCTGATACAATTCCGCCTGAGGCTCCTGTTGTAAATGTGATTACAGGTGATTACTTAAACCTGGTAACATGGGCGGACGTTCCCGGTGAAACCAATGAAACCTATTCAATCTATCTCAGCGCCTATCCAATTACTGATGTTAATGATGATCAGGTTGAGCTGATTAAATCGGGAATAGATCATGGAGCACAATATTTTGAACATGTACTTAAATCTGCAAATGTTGATAGGCAAAGAACTTATTACTATGCGATTACATGCACCGATTTAGCAGACAATGTCAGCACTGCAGGAGTTTTTGGGCCGGTAACAAATACTGCAAAAGGGGTTACCACAATATCGATTACCCCCCCGACTCCCTTTGTCGCCGACGGCGATTTGAGCGAGTGGGAAGAAATCACTCCGTTTGTTATGCAATCTGATTTGGGAACAGCCAATGTGCCTGCAAACAATATTGTCAACGGCGATGATGACCTTTCTGCTGAAGTAAAAGTTGCTCTTGATAATAATTATTTATACGTGATGATGGATATTACGGATGATGCCTATTATCACCCGCAATCATTACCTTCCTGGGAAAGAGATGAACCGGATCTTTATATCGGCCTATACAACCTGGTTAAAGCTCATGTTGCTTATGGAAAAGGTTCGACAGCAGATTATCAAATAAGATTTGATGAGGACCGGATTCGCCTGGATGCAGATACCGATGATTCATTGTTTCTCCCACTCGGCGAAAATTATATACAAACGTTAAAATTCCCGACCGGCTATCTGCTGGAAGCAAGAATACCTTTAGTTGATCTTGCTGTAAAAAGACAAGCAGGTCAAACTGCAAATGACACTATCAATTGGAAAATCGGGGATAAAGTTCCTTTTACTATCGGAATTAATGATAATGATAATGGTGCTTCAAGAGAGGGGATGATCTTTTATTCCCAGCAGCCATCGGAGCAGGCTTATTACGATGTATCCTCTTGGACTTACACTTGGATCTCGGATGAAATTACAGGTGCCGGTACTCATCCGCTAATTATTAGTTCTTATAGTTTAAAGCAGAACTATCCAAATCCTTTTAATCCAAATACAAAAATTCAGTATTCAATTGCAAAGCCGGGATTGGTTATCTTAAAAGTATTTGATATTATGGGAAATCAGGTAGCTGAATTAATTAACCGTTATCAAACTGCCGGAAATTACGAAGTTGATTTTCCTGCTGGTAAGTTGAATTTAGCAAGCGGGGTTTATTTGTACAAGCTGCAGGCCGGTGATTTTTTTAACGTGAAGAAAATGCTGCTGTTGAAATAAGGGAAATTGTGGAGACGCATTGCCATGCGTCTCCACAAAAATAATTTTAAGACTTTATTGTGGTGAATGAATCCTGAAAAAAGCTTTTAATTAAACTGAAACATTTATTAGAGAAAATTTTTCCCCGGTAAAGAAGTTTGGAGATTAATAATAAAATTTAAGAAGGAAAACCTTAAATTAGCACGCCAAACAGAAAACAATTTTTTGCGGCAATTCCCATCTTATGATGAAATTCATAAAAAAATTCTTAGGTTTAAGTCGGGTCATTTCTTTCCTATTTAAACTATATTCTATGCAAATAAAAAATACAGCGGTAGTTTTAGTATCAATTCTAATAATTTTTTGTCAAGACTCGAGCGGGCAGAATAAAAATATCAATCAGAGGGTAGATTCTGTTTTGTCATCGATGACTCTAGATGAAAAAATTGGACAGCTGAATCAATGCAACGACGATTGGAATACTGATCCCGAAACCATTGATAATGAGAAAGAAAACCAGGTCAGGGCAGGAGAAGTTGGATCAATAATAAACTGCATGGGAACCGGGCGAACTAAGTACTGGCAGAATATTGCAATGCAGTCCAGATTGAAAATACCGCTGCTTTTCGGCCAGGATGTAATTCATGGCTACAAAACATCCTTTCCTATTCCGTTGGCTGAATCATGCAGCTGGGATTTGGATGCAATTGAATTGTCAGCAAGGATTGCCGCAGCTGAAGCAAGTGCCGGCGGCATACACTGG
>DATKLQ010000079.1:0-4961 GCA_035542335.1 Ignavibacteriaceae bacterium
TCCATTTAATTAATTTCCTGCATAATTATTTTTTAACTCTAAAAGAATTGCCGGATTAAGGATCAGCAGCCGGAAATTACTTTTGAAAGTTTATCCTTTTCTAAAAAGTATTCTTAAAACTTCCCAAATTTAAAAGTCAGCACAGCTGAAAATCCCGCAAGATCTTTGTTCTTAAGGTCATCGAAATTGACGCCGGAGATAAACCTGTAGCTGATGCCTGCATTGATCCTAAAGAAGCTGATTATATTGAGTTCGAGGTTTGCAGAAGGTTCAAACACAAAGAATGCGTCGTGGGGAGAATCCCAATCGCCCCAATCTTCATTGTCGTCCCACAAATTATTTCTATATGAAACTCCTCCACCGCCGATAAGTGTTGAAACGGAAAAATGCAAAAGCTGATCGGAATTAATTATATACTCCATCTCAAATCCGCCGTAGCCGAAGTTTATAAAAGGCTGGCTATAAATACCGTAAACCGGAATATCCGCTTTTATATCATTTACGAGTCCGTAACCGCCTCCGCCGAGTACGAAAGTATGGTTGATAATCCATCCGCCTCTTCCGCCGACAAGCACGCCGGGTTCTCCTTTGATTTGAGTAAATTTTACCACCGGTCCTCCGAAGCCGCCATTGGTTACTTCACCGTTTCCGATTAATGTCTCTTCCTGAGCAAACATAGAGAACTCAGAAAAAAATATAATTGCAAGAATTGATAAAAATTTTTTCATTTATGATCCTTTCTTAAAAGATTACGGGCAAAATTAAATCTAAGCGGAATGTAAATCGTCCTGATGGATAAACTCGTACCCTATTTGTTGTATTGAATGATAAAGCTGCACATGTCATGGTAAAAAAGAATGATGGAAGGAAAGAACTCAGGATAGGTTCAGAAAGGAATTTTTGTATTCTGTTGGTGTCATACCGGTAATTTTTTTAAATGCAGTATTAAAAGAAGATTTTGAATTGAATCCTGCCTCTTCCGCGACTGCCAGGATAGTGAGCAATTGGCCTTTCGGATCAATTAAAAGCCTCTTTGCTTCGGTAATCCTGTAGCAGTTGATAAAATCAAAAAAATTCTGGTTCATTTTCTCATTAATGATCTGAGAAAGATGCTGAGGGGTAATCTCTATCATATCGGCAAGCTTCTGCAGTGAAAGGCTGCTCTCAAGGTAGGGCTTATCGTGAACCATTATTATTTTCAGCTTAGTTAAATATTCATCGGCTTTTTCATCGCTCAAAGTAGACCATTCATATTTTTTGATCTCTTTCTTTTCTTCCTCCGGCGGAAAGATTATCGGCTGCTTAAAGCCCCAGTACCCCAATCCAAGAATCATAATTGCCGCAAGGACAGGCATAAAAGAGACAAAATATCCCTCGATGTTTACCCCTGCGGAAGCAAGTACAACTGATGCCGCAATTAAGCCGAAAACAAACTGCAGAAGGTTCGCGGTAAGGTTAACCCACTTCAGATTGATATTTTCAATAAAGGATAAGGTTGATTTAATTTTTATTTCATGTTCTTTTAATATTTTCTTTATAAAAATCGTATATATAAATACATGGATAATCAGAAAGCCTATCATAATTCTATCGAGGACTGAGAAACCCTGGCTATATTCGATCTGACGCTCTTCCGGGGTATGGGATAAATAAAAAATTATATCGAACGCGGCTAATGCGGCGAAAGGGAGGAAGTTGAGCAGGTATTTTTTCTTTAGCTGAAAATTTCGCTTCACCAGCACTAAAATATAAAAGTAAAACAGGGGGCCGAATAGAAGTATGACTGATGATGCATTTTCCTGAAAAAAAAGATATTTTGCATCAATTTTAATTCTCTGGAGCAGAAATCCGGAAATGCTAATGGAGAACAGAATCATTAAAACTCCCAGCAGGCGATTTGCCCTCGTATTTCCTCTATTTAGGGTTAAGAGCAGAATCCCGACAAGGATACCCTGGACAATACCGAGAAATATTATTATAGTAATTATATCCACTTATTGATAAGCCGCCTTATATTATTTACATAAACATGATTTCAGTTTTAATCTTTATTTATAAAAACAGCATTCCATAATAGGACAGGAATCACTAAAAGAAAACAATTTAGAATGTATTTCATTTTTAAGTTAATTTTTTAGAATTGCCGACCAGCTGAGTAAAAGCTTCGGCCCTTCAACCGGTTTAAATCCTGCAGATTCCGCTTTAAAAAGTGTTTCAGCAAAATCTTTTTTGGAAACATGAAAGAGCTTAGGTTCAACAATAAGGGCAGAACCCTTTTCATTTAATATTGATTTCAATTCTTTAAAAAAACTTTCCTGGTCCGGAACTTCATGCACCATGTAGAAAGCAAGAATAAAGTCGGCCTTCCCGTCAAATCCTATTTTATCTTTTTCACATTTATGAAGATTAATTCTTCCTTCCAGTTCCGTCCCACGAATTTTTTCCCTTAATTTTTGAAGCATCGCATCCTGCAAATCGGCGGCAATAACTTTCCCGTTATTCCCAACCATCCGCGAAATCGGAAGGGTGAAAAAACCTGGCCCGCAGCCGATATCAAGAACGGTCATTCCTTCATTAATATACGGCCCAAGGATTTTTGCAGGATCCTGCAGCCATCTCCGGATTTTACTATCCAGCGAACCGGCAAGTTCAGCCGGACAAACTCGGTTTCTATCTTTCATGATTTTTCTTTCTTTTCTATGTGTTCTATTTGTCTATGTGGTTTAAAAACACCTCACTCTTCAGGTAAATCTCTAAACAATTCATTAACATAAGTCTTCTGTCCTTCCTTAAATAAATTGCGCAATTAAAATTTATTAAAATACCCTTAGGTTTATTTAGTATTTTCATGTATGTAAGTATTTGTGCCTCATGTACAGGTGCGAAAGCATCAATCGCTTTCAGTTCTACAACGAGAGCGTCCTCAATTAGAAAATCGCATCTCAACTCGCAATCTAAATCGAGGCCTTTATAGTTTACAGGAGTAATTAGCTCTGATAAGAACGACAGGTTTCTCAAGCAAAGTTCCTGCTTCATGCATTTGTGATAAACACTTTCCAATAAGCCGGGACCTAAACTTTTATGGACCTCGATTGCTGCACCGATAATCTGGTAGGTTAGATCCTTTAGATATTTTTTTGTTATTAAACAGCTCGCTTTTAAACCACATAGACACATAGAGCACATAGATTTAAAAAAGAATCTCAATCCCGGCGACCGGAAGGAAAGAGAATTGATAAACATTTTCAACGGTGCCGTCTGAAATATATTGGTAGAATGCAATATTCTTCCGGTTATAAATATTTTGCAGCGATAGATAAACCGACAAAGCCCAGGATTTGAAATTGTACCTGCTGTTGAAAGCAATATCGAGGCGCTGGTAGTCTGGATATCTAGCCCCATTAATATTATCTGCGGGAATCCATGCTCCAATGCTCCACTTTGCCGCGTCTTCCCGGTGCTGTTCATAAGTAGTAAACTCATTTGGCGTATAAGGTTTTCCGCTTGCGTAACGGTACCTTGCGCTGATTTCCATATCGTCTGAGAACGGAAGAATATAGGTCGGGATTCTTAAATATAAGGGGAGTTTATCGAGTTCTGTTCTCAGATCTTTAAATCTTTTTCCTAAAATTATGGTCATAACATAGGGGAAATCAAAATCGGAAGGAAAGGATTTCCCTTCATAACCTATCCGGGGATCTTCAAACCTGCTCCACATTCTTGAAAATGCCAGCGTGCCGTAAATATCTTTTACAAATTTCTGCTGGATTAGGAGATCAATCCCGTAAACATTCTGCCTGCCTATATTAAGCTTTTTATCTGAGCGGAAAGTCCTGTCATTGAAATGAATAAATTCTTCATCGACAGGAATATCATCGTATTTTTTATAATATCCTTCAAGGTTCATCTTTAAACCGTCGGCAATAACGCGCTCAATTCCGAGCACGAAATGCCTGGCATGAGAATTCTCGAGATACCTGTTGATCTCCGTATTATATCTATCCCCGTACTCGGGATAGGATAAGTTCTGATAAAATTCCCCGTAAGAGAAATTAATGCTTGTTAAATTCGGCTGAATATAAAAAGAGATGGAAAACCTCGGGCTTAAATTTCCTTTTTTACTATATGTGAAATAATCATAACGGATGCCTGCGTTTATAAGAAGTCTTTCATCAAGCAAGCTTATTTTATCGTTTATATAGCCGTAATATTTGAAATGATCAAACAATTTATAATCAACGATAAACTTTGATTCAGGCAGCGTTATAAGAGCATCGAATCTTCCATCGCGGTTTATATCGTAACGGGCGGTATCGGCATCTGCAAAAATTTCTTCATGGAAGTCGCCGGTTTTAAATGACCCGCCGAAGTTAATTTCGTTTGCCTTGCCGGTGTTCCATACAAACTCTGATTTTAAAGCAGTTACTCCGTCAAATCCTATGCTTCTAAAGGTCCTTCTGGTATTAAGGAATCTTGAACTGCTGACTTTTCCCGAATTATCATAAATTCTTTCCGTAAAATCCTGCCTGACGTCCACATTATGATTGTAGCTGTTTTTATAAAGTGTAGTAAGAGAATAAAAATTATCAGACCAAAGGCTTCTTAATGTAATTCCTGCTGCATACTGATGCTGCCTGACAAATATATTTCCGATTGCCACGGAATCTCTTGAACCGGCAAGATTTAAATCTGTATGTTCGGTTTCTCCTTCAATATCGATCTTATCATTTCCGTATATGCCTGAGATTGAAAGCTTATGAATTGATGATAAGTCGTAGGCAGCCTTCCCTTGAATGTCGTAGTAATAAGGAATCGAAGTCAAGCCGACGCTTCCCGCAATTAAATTAATGAAGCTTTTGCGCGCAGATATAACCCATGATCCCTTACCCTCGTTTATCCTTCCTTCAAGGATTGCACCGTATCCTGCCATCGAGAGATTTGCGTTAGCCGAAAGATCATGA
>DATKLQ010000080.1:0-4425 GCA_035542335.1 Ignavibacteriaceae bacterium
ATTGAAAAAATAACGAGATAAACTATGAAAAAATTTTCTTTCAAATTAAAGGCTCAATTAATAATTCTTACTTTAATATTAATTATTGTTGAATCCTATACTTCACCTGCTCAAGAAGTTAGGTGGATGCGTGTTGGGCAATTACAATCTTTTTTTGCTGATTACGGAGCTGAACCTGAACGCGACGCTATTTTTACAAATAATTATTTTACCTGGCCGACTCTATACGGCGATAACCAGTATTTAACACGAAGTAAAGCCTTTTGGATAGGCTGCAAGAATTTCTTCGATCCTGTAGAAAATAAACAGAAAAGTGTTAAAGTTGTTGGTGCAGGACCAAGATACGATCCTATTAACCAGCCTCTAATGGTTTTCCCGGAACCCATAAAGCTGTTTGCTAAATATACTCATCCTTTGGTTGTTGTCGATGACCAGATAGGAACAAACAATACCCTTTATGATGCACCCGATGAGATAGACGAGAATCTGCCATGTGACCGGATGATAATAGTTAAATTTAATACTTCTATGGGTGTTTCTGTAACAAAAAAGATTCTAGCATTTACTCAGAGTAATCATGATGACTACTTTATATATGATATCGTTCTTAAAAATACCGGCATCTATAATAGTCAAGGCGCTGTATATTCACAAAAGTTAAATGATTTATGGGTTTATTTTAATTACCGTTATTCGTACGCTGGGGTTACTTCAAGCGGATACGGTTCCACATGGGGTGCATTTTCATCAGAGTGGGGCAGGACAGCAATGTACTATGATTTTGGGAAAGGATTTGGCAGGGAATCCGACATTAGAGGATTTTATGGATTTTATTCTCCAAGCACTGAACGTGCCGGAATCTTACGAGCACAGGATTGGGGATGCCCGAATCAGCTGGTTGATGGTCTGCTTGGCTCTGCAACATACACCGGTGTTGTTACACTCTTTGCGTCAAATACAGCAAACGATTGGACAAATGATGATCCTGATCAGCCACGAACAACCGCATACATTGCGGTTGATAATAATCCGCAAGGCATCATGAATTCAAGTGTTAGCCAGTATGATGAACTATTTATGGGAGAACGTTATCGCGTAATGACCGAAGGACACCTACCTCAAAGCCATATGGAATCAGTCGGAGATGATTATGTTGCAAACTGGACAAGCCAGCATCCTGACCGTGATGGAGGCGGAGGAACTGCCATGGGTCAGGGTTTCGGACCTTATACTCTGGCGCCCGGCGATAGTATACGTATAGTATTTGCTGAAGGTGCTAACGGTATTAGCTGGGAAAAATGCCGTGAAGTCGGAGCAAAATGGTTTGCCTATTTTACTGGTACCGGATCACCTGCTCTTACAATGCCGGATGGTTCGCCAAGCACTAGTTACACAGATTATACCCGTGCATGGGTCCAAACCGGCAAAGATTCCATTTTGCAGGTTCTTCATAATGCAGTAGCCAATTATAAAGCAGGCTATAATATTCCTCAGGGACCACCTGCCCCAAGTCGATTCACTGTAACTTCGGGAGGTAATAAGATTCATCTCTCATGGGCTGATAATGCAGCCAGTGCACCCCATTTTAACGGTTATGTCATTTACCGTTCCCGTGGAAATGTTAAAGATTACCGAACTCAGTATAATAAAATTTTTGAATGCACTGCATCAAGTAAAGTTGATGAGTTTGATGATGTTACTGCGGCACGCGGATTCAATTATTATTATTATATCCAATCAAAAGATGATGGAACACAGAATGATGTAAACCCGGGAATTCCACTATACAGCAGTCCATTCTTAACCATAACCAGCGTACCCGCATATTTAAGAAAACCACCTGCACCCGATGTCCCGGTTCCTCCAAGTTCCGACAGTACTGTATGGAAACTGATGGTGAATGCAGAAACATGGAATTCCGCCCTTAGTTATCATAAATATGATCTCGTAAGCTACAATGGATCAATTTTTATATTTATTGCTGATTCTGCAGTAAGCAGCTTATTACCTTCCAGCGCTCCAATGCTTTGGAGGCTTACTAAACATGTCGGCGCATGGCAAGGAGGTACCGCATATAACGGCGGTGATGTCGTTTCTTATATGGGTAATGATTTCGTAACTGCTTTTTCCATTTCAGCGGGAAGCGGTTTAGAATTGGTGAGAGTTGTTCCTAATCCATATGACATCAGAGGACGTTTCCTGCAATATGGCGATCAATCTCAATATGATCGAATTGCATTTTTGGGGTTACCGCCTATCGCTACCCTAAAAATATTTACTGAACGAGGTGATTTAATCTGGGAGAAGGAACATACCTCCGGGAGCGGTGATGAACTCTGGAATTCTACAACATCTTCCGGGCAGATAATAGTCAGCGGTATTTATATCCTTTACGTGGAAAAGCCCGACGGCAGTTCTGTTTTCCGCAAATTTGTAGTTATCAGGTAAGGAGAAAAAAATGAATAATATAAATAGATTATTAATCCTTGCATTAATATCAATATGCATGATAAATGCGGTTGTTTCCGCCCAGAATAATCAAAAACTTGCACAAACAGGTTTCCAATTCTTAAGTGTTGTTTCTGATGCGCGAGCATCAGCAATGGCTGAAGCAATGACAAGTTTACCGTTCGCTTCAAGCTCCTTATTTTTTAATCCTGCCGGAATGGCAGAAATGCCAAGCTTAGTAGATGTTAGCGTTAGTAATAACCAATGGATCGCAGATATAAATCATTATACTTTAAGTCTTGCACTTAAACCATTCGACGGTGACTACGGTGTAATTGGTTTTACTGTTCAGGATGTTAACTACGGAGACTTTTATGGAACTGTTGTTAATAGTGCAAGCCCCCAGGGATATGATGATACCAAGATCTTCAGCCTTGATGCTCTCGCTATTGGTATTGGTTATGCTAAAGCCCTAAATGACCGGTTTAGTGTTGGAGGACAGGTTAGATGGGTGCATCAAGATTTAGGTAATAGTTATACTGCAGTTAATATCAGGCAAGACCCGCAAGATCCTACCGGAACAAGGAGAATAAGCGATACTTCATATATATCCAATGAACTATTTCCTTTTGTTTTCGACTTTGGGACCCAATTTAAAACCGGAATTGAGAGTCTTGTATTTGGTATGTCGGTAAGAAATTTCTCGACGGAATATAAGTATGCTGAGGAAGCTTTTCAGGCTCCATTAGTATTTACGCTGGGTTTATCGATGAATGTAATGGATTTTATTGGTGAGCTGCCATTCAATCAAAGATTATTTATGAGTGTTGATGCAAGCCATCACCGTGATCATCCCGAACAGGTTAAAGTTGGACTTGAATATCAAATATTGAATGCTCTTTCTTTACGCGGCGGTTATACCTCTACCTCAAGTTTTGACGAATACAGCGGGTTCTCTTTTGGAGTCGGATTATCCCAGTTCGGTTTCTCGTTTGATTATTCTTATACCCCTTTCGGTATATTCGATAAAGTTCAGCGGTTCACAGCACGGTTCTCATGGTGAAAGGAGAATAAAAATCATGAATAAATATTTTTCAATAATTATATCCTTTATAACCTTAGTATCATTGTTAATGTTGACAGGATGTAAATATGATGTTGCAGAACCTGGATACCTAACCAGCGATTTTGTTCAACCGCCGGTAAAACCCAATATTAATGCTGTTCAACCCGCAGCTGCACTACCAGGAGTAAATACTATTACTTTCAGCGGTGAAAATATAGATAAGGTTGCTGATAATAAAATTTATTGGGAAATACCGGGTCAAATTGTTATACAAACACAAATCGTAAGCAAAACCTCAACATTTCTTACAGTCAGACGGCCTAATTTAAGCTCAGATTCATGTGTTTTAAAATTAGTTCCCGACAGCGGCCTCGTCGTTAAGTTTGGGCCGTACAAGATAGATGGAGTTATAGGGCAATTCGGATCATTTGTCGATTATGCTGTACCCCTGTCGGGAATTACAGTAGATAACGCAGGAAATATCTTCGTAGTTAAAGGCGGGACTGCTCCGTTTGTCACATATAAAGTTACAGCTGATGGGCAAAGAAGCACAATTGCGGATTCTCTTCCACGTCCTCAAGTATCCAGTCCACCTCAAGGGCCTCCGACAGGAATTGCTTTAAGCCCGGATGGCCATTTAGCTTTTTTCCGCGGTCACAGACACATCCAGTGGCTAAATACTTCTACAGGTGTTGTAACTTCTTACCATCAACTAAAGACAAATAGACAGCTTAGGGTCGGGACTTTTGATTCTAATAGTAATCTATATGCCGGCGGAAACAGAGTTGGTTTATGGGTAATCAAACCTGATAGCACCAGTGAGGAAAGATCGGATCTGTATCCCACTACTGCCGGAGACTCTATTTGGGCTATGCATGTTTATAACAATTATCTTTATATGGCTGTTGGAT
>DATKLQ010000081.1:0-4064 GCA_035542335.1 Ignavibacteriaceae bacterium
GCGGCTGCAGCAACAGCTCTCCTGGAGAAACGGTTGTTTATCCTGTAAATGACTGCTTAGAATTCGAGGATGAAATATTGGATAAACCCAGCAGTTCTGATGCTCCTAAATTATACTTCGGCATAGGCATCGAAAGCGGGGATAAATCTTTAAACTGGTCCTCTATAAGTAATACTTATTATTATGAATTGGAAGAATGTGATTGTCCAAATTTCTCCACTTTAATTAATACCTACACAATTGAAGGTAATTATTTTCGGGAATTTAAATATACCGGCTGGAGCTACTATTATAGGGTAAAAGCCATTACTCCCGATGGAGAAACCGGCTACAGCAAAATAATTAAGTATCCTTAGAGAATTAATTAGAAAGTATGTTCATGATTAAAACTTTAATTTTCTCATTGTTACTTTCATTTAACTTAACAGCTCAGCATAAAACGATGGAGGCAATTTTCCCTGAAGCGCATTTTATAGGCGAGACAAATATCTACAGGGGAATAGGGCATGTCTATGTGCCGGGATATAATTTTGAAATTAAATTCTCAATAGCGATTAACGGTAATTTTTCTTGGAATAAACCAATTGCGGTCGTATACCGCTTATCAACAGGTGAAAAAGCCTTAATGTTATTAAACAGCGAATGCGGAGTTTTGGAAGCCCACCACATTTATAATTTTAATTTTTATTATACAACTCGATCAAGCTGTGTAGTTGATTTTCAAATAGGCGAATATGATTCCGAACGTAAAGATATAATGCGATATAGTGAAATCAGATTTATTGGCAGCTCTGTTTATCTTGATGTCAGTCAAATAAGAAAATAATCTTTTTGATTCTTCTTGTTCTATCCTCCTTTTTGCCGAGGCGCTGCCTTAATGAACATTCAAATATTTATTTATTATTTGGGATCCTATCCATCAGAATTCAGGATTTAAAAAATAACTTCTCCAGAAGATTTACTGGGTAATTGGATTGAAACCATTGATCGACTTCTGGTGATCCCGGTAAATTTTGGACTAACTCCCTGATCCTTCCACAGAGGAAGATTCTTCTGGAAATCTGCGGAGGTAAAAGTTATAAGGGACTTCGCTTCTCAACGGCTAGTATTTTTTATTTTTATAAGCATTTATTATAATAGTCATGGGAGTTTTTTCTCATCCCTTAAACTCTAGTTGATTATTTTTAATAATTTATATTTAATAAAAAGAGCGCTTGTAAAAAAATGCTTAATTTCCCGGATCAAATTTCAACTTCGGAGTTATTCTTTAATCTGGACAATCCTAATATAAAAATTATCGATGTCCGTTCAGTAGATGCTTATAATGGATGGAAGGAAAGAAATGAAAAAAGGGGCGGGCACATTAAAGGCGCGAAAAGCCTTCCGGTTAAATGGATGAAGTATATTGATTGGATCGAAATTGTAAGATCAAAAAAAATTTTACCGGAACATCATTTAGTTATCTATGGTTACGATATTTTGCAGATAGAGCAAGCTGCCGGCTATTTCCGGAAAGCAGGCTATCCGCATCTTTACATCTATAATTACTTTGTTGAGGAATGGAGCGCCGATGAGAGACTTCCAATTGACCGGCTGCAAAGATACACTCAATTAATTTCCCCCCGGTGGCTCAACGAACTCATTACGAAAGGTACGGCGCCGGAGTATAACAATGACAAATTCGTAATATGTCATGCACATTACCGCAATAAAGAAGATTACATGAAAGGACATATACCCGGGGCAATTGAAATAGATACTCTTCTCCTTGAAGCGCCTGAAACTTGGAACCGTCGTTCACCCGAAGAGCTGAAAGAGGCACTGGAATCATTAGGCATTACATATGATACAACCGTAATACTCTACGGAAGATTTTCTTTTCCGGATAATCATGATCCTTTTCCCGGAAGCAGCGCCGGGCAGCTTGCCGCAATGCGCTGTGCATTCATAATGCTCTATGCAGGAGTAAAAGATGTCCGCGTGCTTAACGGAGGAATACACTCCTGGATTGATGAGGGATTTGAAATATCTACGGAAGTATATAAAAAAAAGCCTGTCCCAGATTTCGGGATTAGGATACCTTCCCACCCAGAATTTGCAGTAGATCTCCCCGAAGCAAGAGAAATTTTAAAAGCTGAAAATAAAAACCTGGTTTGCGTAAGAAGCTGGAGAGAGTATATCGGAGAGGTGAGCGGGTACAATTATATCGAAAAGAAAGGACGCATACCCGGAGCAGTATTTGCCGACTGCGGCAGCGATGCATACCATATGGAAAATTACCGTAATCCGGATTATACAATGCGTGAGTATAATGAAATAGAGGAAAATTGGAAAAAAGCCGGGATTATTCCCGATAAGTTTAATGCTTTTTACTGCGGCACCGGATGGCGCGGAAGCGAGGCTTTTTTTATTGCATGGCTGATGGGCTGGCCTTTTATCGCCCTTTATGATGGCGGATGGTTTGAGTGGAGCAATAATAATCTGCCTTTTGAAACCGGAGTGCCGAAATGATAATTACTATTAATTAATTATGACAGATTAATTAATTATGACTGTAAACGAGGTACAGGAGAAAATTATTGAGGAATTTTCTGCTTATGAGGATGGGTTTAAAAAATATGAGCACCTGGTTTCTTTAGGAAAAGATCTCGAACCGCTGAAAAAAGAGGATAGAACCGATGAAAACTTAATATTCGGCTGTCAGTCGTTAGTATGGCTTTGCGCAGAGCTGAAGGATCAGAAAATCCATATTACGGCAGATACGGATGCTTTGATTACAAAAGGTATTTTGGCATTATTACTTAGTGTAGTAAATAACCGTCCGCCGGGGGAAATATTAAGCTGTGATTTTTATTTTGTTGAACGGATAGGTTTAAGCTCAAACTTATCTCCTGCCAGGTGGAACGGTCTATATTCAATAATAAAACGGATTAAGAACCTTGCGGAAATTTTATAAATCTGCCGCAGAAAATTGATTTTATTCTCAGGAATAATTTTTTATTTGAAGTTTTTTGGTATTTAGGGATTGTAAAGCGATGGGAAATGGATTATCAAATTACAAAATTGCAGGATTTCAGGTTACCAAATTAAGCTTCGAAGCAGGGTCGCTGCAATTGCTCTATGACCTTTGCCTTTTACGATAACAAATGACTATAATGACTATTAACTGACTATTGACCGATGACAAAGCAGCCGCCAACAACCACCCACCCACCACCAACTTACTTCCCCTCGTGGGCGCTAGTGGATTCGAACCACTGACCTCCTGCGTGTGAAGCAGGCGCTCTAACCGGCTGAGCCAAGCGCCCCGGTTCAAAATTATAAAAACTCAAATAACAAATTACAAATAATAATCAATATTCAATGATCAATATTCTATGTAAATTCAAATTTTTGTAAAAACATATTTTTGTTTTGTTATTACAAAGGTTTCTGAAGATTAAGAGAATGAGAAAGAGAATGAGAAAGAGAATGAGAAAGATTAGCACGATAGATACAGAATTTCAACAACTCTTAATTCTGTGAGAATCACGATTTAACAACCTTTAGTTTGATGAATGGTACCAGCATCCGGACTTCATGCTGGTACTTGACATAAGCATTTCCAAATTCCCGTACAAGTTTTTTTTCTTCTAAATAAGTCCCTATAATAACGTAAATGGTCAGCAGGCTGTTTATGTATAAATCCATAAAAGTAAATATTGTACTCCATAGGAAAATAATCAAAGTTAAATACATAGGGTGTCTTATTATTCCGAGTAAACCGTTTCTCTTTATTGCTTCATTAGGATTAATTCTTATTTCCTTCCTGAAATTCATTATTTGTCTTATTCCGAAAAACGATAAAGAATCATAATTAAAGAAAAAAGCCCAGAAGAATATCAATAAAGATCCGTACATTAATATATTTCGAATAATAAACCACGGATAACTATAAGTTATTATGACAACTTTATCATCAAATTGATTGGTGTATTTAATTAACCATATAAGCAGAGCCAGCGAGAATAATACATAAAACAGCCGGTAAAAAGAGAAATATTTTTTTAAAAGATGGGATAAAA